>NZ_JAMZEE010000038.1:0-39404 GCF_024704895.1 Bacteroides muris (ex Fokt et al. 2023)
ACGATGTCATGGAACTCCTCATTCCACACATACGTGTTACCTTTGGCGAAAAAACCTCTCGGACGCGGCTCACTGGCGTCTCGTCCGCTTGAACCGTCATAGCTGACACCCACGGACAGCTCGGCTATAAAACTGTCATTCCATGCCGAAGCGTCAGCCTGGCTCTGGTAGCAGCGGACTGAAAACGTTGAATATCCTGCAGAAGCGTTGACCGTAATCTCGGAAGCCCTCGAAGGCCCTGCGATGGCGCTCCATATCCCGTTGCTGTAGCCTCTCGCTGCCAGATATCCGTCCGGATAAGTCAATGTGGCGCTACCGAGCGTCCGTTTGGCATAAACCCGGAAAGCTGAAGGCACCAAAGACCCGGCACTGCTCACCCGTATATTGCTGCATGTACTGATGAGATAGACCATGCCGCCATCCTGGGTCAGCTGTTCCCATTCGTCGGTGTTCACTTCTTCGGTAATAATATAACCGTAGGACTTGCCGCCGTTCTGGGTCTGAGTGATTCGCCTCCCGTCATGAGTTGTCTGAGTCCATAGAGGTGGATTCGAAGTGTCAACCTTTGAGAGCCAGGAGCGACTCCCCATCGTACAGATGGTGAGCTTTTTGTATGGAGTATTAGCCGTGCGCCACTCACCGCCAGCCTTGACGGATTCGCCGTCACCGCCCGGTTTCCCAGGATTACCGTCGTTGCCATCCACAACCATGGGTATAGTTTCCCGGTCCACGACCTGCCCACCCACATAATAGACAAATTGCAACTGCGCCGTGAAGTTCTTCGGGGAAATGGCCGTTCCGTTCTGTATCTCGACCTCTGCGCCTCCGTCCTTACTGTATTTCAGCACACCATCCGTCGTGATGGAAGTGGTACCGCCTACAGACTTGGTGCGTGTGCATGACACGCTTGCCACACTGTAGGTACCATCCTTCCGCTTGCTTACCGATGAGACAGAAGGCACCAGCCTATAGAGTACCGCATCACTGCCCGGATTACCGGCACGCACCCCCGTAACGGTGAACACCAGCTCACGGCTTATATCCGTATCCTGTACCGTAGCTGTAACGGTTATCCTGACCTCTGAGCGTGCAGGCATCGAAATGCCGGAAGCCACGGTAAACGCTATCACACCCGTATTGACATTGTAGCTCTCCGTGACACCGGCAGGGGTCACGCATGATATGGACTTGAGCTGTAGTTTCTTCGTACCATACCACATGCCGACGGTCGTATTGAGCACGGACTGCGAAACGGTCTTTCCCTCGTATGTCAACGCCACACTCTCCATCTCGTTGTCGAAATCGGCTACAATGGCCGACTCGCCGTCAAAGCCCCATTTGGCCCAGATGGCTGCCGGTGAAAACGCACTCCATACACCGTCCTTCTTCGTGCGGCAACAAGCCCACTCGTATGGCAGGCTCTCGCTGACACCAATCGGGTCATCGTGCCAGCCGGACGGAACATAGTCATCCACCTGCGAGGTGGCAGGGGTAGGAGGTGTCACATTCTCTGTCGTATGCTTGAATATCCACTCATAATCCCTACCGTCACGCCCGTCCTGGCCGTTCTCCACCAACAGCTCATATTCAGCGGTATTGAGGTCTCCGGTGATGATATAACCATATGTCTTGCCCCCGTCCCGGGTTTGTGTGATTCGCCGTCCATCGTTGGTGGTCAGTGTCCACATCGGAGGATTGTCGCTACCACCGGGAGCGATGCAGAGGAAGACACGTCCGGCCATCCTGGTAATACCCATGTAAGGTATATGCTTGCCGGTCTGCCAGTCACCGCAATTGGTGATGCTTGTGCCGTCCGCACCCTTGCTGCCGGTCACACAGATGGCGTTTGTTGTGGTGGGAGTATCGTCAGTAAAGACTATCCTTGTCCGGGTCCAGATATACCATCCGTTTTTCCATGCCGGAGAGGTAGTCTGCCACTTGCCTCCGGTTGTGGTGGCCGATGAAGAGGAGAGGTAGTATTCTTCGGTAATGGACTTGATGCCCTTGCCGTCAGCTCCCTGCCCACCACTGATACAAGCCTCTTGTGTGTACTTGACTTCGCCATCAGAATAGACAATCTTCGTCCGCGACCAGATATATTTGCCGGCTTCCCATTTTGGGGAGGTAGTCTGCCAACCGTCCACCGGGGCAATGACATTCGACACCGATATCGCGTATTCCACATCGGTAGACTTGATACCCTTGCCGCTTTCTCCCTTGGCCGCGTATTTCAGCCAGTCGGCATTACCGTCTGCCGGCTCTGTAGACGTGCCTTTCTCATTGACACATATCCAGGAGCTGCCGTTATGCGTCACCTCATCGTAATAGGCATGCTTCTCACCTCTTTTCCACGCCCCCTTGAACAGTGGCACCCGGAAAGCCTCGCCGGTGATGTCATCCACCTGGAATATCTTGCCGGACATGATGACGTGGCGAAAAACAGCCGAGTAGTTGTCGGCCGGAATGCCATGTATGGTACGGCCTTTCTTTTTGCCAATCCACGACATCTCTTGTGCCGGCTCGACATCCCAAGTATTGGCGTGGTCGAAGAAAGTAATGCAGTTGTTGCCGTTAACCGTATCAATCAGGATGTACGTCTGCCGTTCCGGGTCCGTAAAGTTACCCGTCTGGGCAAGTACCATCGCATCCCCCGGCTTCCAGTCAGTACCCGGCTTGGGTGTCATGACGAATGTCTTGGCTGTATAGTCTGCGGAAGTCACCCGGAACTTCATCTCCTCGAAACCCTGCAGCTTGCCTTCGGCGTTCTTGGTGACGAAGTAAGTAGTAAGTATATCATCGACAAACTGGCTCAGCCCGTCGGCATCCGTCAAGTCTGGAGTTATGGTGTAGCTGCCGTCGCCGTTGTCGCTCCACTCCTTGACCGTACACCCGCCTCCGGGAGAGGCGCACATCCTGCCTTTGAAATAGGTCACACGGTTATAGGCAATCTCCGGAACAAACAGACGCTTGCGGAATATGCCTTCCTCCATCTCGAGAATGCCGTTCTTGTCGATGCACCCTCCGGATATGCCGGTGAGGAACTCGCCGAACTTGACCCAATCTCCGAAGGTTATGGGGAAGGGAGTGCCGTCAGCTCGGTCTTTGTGAAGGAACATATCCTCCATTCCATCAACAGAACCAGCTTTGTCCGCATAACCAGCTTTTATCTTTTGGCCATTTACCAGCAGATAACCTTCAATATATGAAAGCAATTCAAGCAAATCATAGTTACGGTGTTTATGACCGACACCGCCGCCAGAACCAAAGATGCGAGATAAAAAGTCTGCGAGGTAATACCCAATTGCAGCTACATTAGTAGTTGACCATTCCTCTGAATATGGATTTTGTATGGGAAATAAGGCCCCCTCGGAAAGTGGTAAGCGGGAAAATTCAGCAAGCCGAGGGGGCACCGTAAAAGAACCGACTTCGGGAACAGTGATGTTAAGAATATCTGCCGGAAGATCAGTTCTGGGAAGATTTAGTAGAGGACGGGCATCCGCATACTTAAATGTGAATGTATAATTACTCGGTATGTCACGATTCGTAAAGCTGACATTGCTTTCCATTACGACTATCTGCCGCAAATAATTACCTGCATACAGATATTTTTTCTGGGATGGAAAAAAGTCAAGCAACCATTTGCGTTCATTATCATTTAAGTATCCGGTATTCTTTTGAAATTTCCTTTCGGTATCCACACGATACTCTTGGAAACATTCATCAGTTTCCGCTATATTATGAGTGTGCTCCCCATTAAGAGTAGTAACACCGTAAGCCCGAAAGGTATCTATACCGCCCAGAGAATTCTCGAACAGTACCCATTGTTCCTGCTCGGAGCGCATATCCTCAGCATAGTAACGCTGTATATATGTAAGACGCTGGCCGGAGGTGTTCTCGACCCATACATCATAATATGCAGGTAATTTATGCCCCAGCCACCCCGCAACGACAGAGTATTGTAGAGGCATGGTATAAGCTATACCTGGCATCAATTCTGTAACAGTATAATCTGTCTGAGATTTAACGGCTCCAGACTCGTCCGTAAAGTAAGCGCGAAGTCTGACTGTACCGGCAACCACAGCATAGTAGGTCAGGAACTCCGGAGAATAATAAGTGACCGGCTTTACATTCGGCTGCCAGGTGAGGAAATTCTGTGTCAGGAAATTGGTGGCGGAGTCAGTCAAGCGGTCCACTCCAGAGCGGATAACGCGAAAGGTGATTTCAGTGGAGTCGATGACTGCTGTGAAATCGGCAACCAGGTTGGTTTGCTGATATACCTCTCCGATGTCTTTCAAGCTGTATGACAGGAACGAGTGTACAATTTCATGTATATCTATCTCCATCACTCCGTTTTCATCAGGAGCATATACCTGAGACACCAGTTCTTTGTCGCCGGCCTTCAGAGTGAATGTCGTCTGCCGGGAAGAGCCGATGATGAAATTCTTCAGGTTCATCGAGAGCGACAGCATGTCGGGCTGTTGGATGATATTCATTTTACATTCTGTTTTTGGTGCGAATTTATGTGGATTGATTGCATGCAGAAAGGACAACGCATCATCAACCGCCTTAATCTGTAATCAATTGGGGAGTCATGTAAATGGACACTCTTCTATAACAGATTTCACCTTCTCCCCGGCGTGGATAATACATATAGCTGTAGTAGTCCGTCCGCTTGTGGTACTGTCCGCCTGCGGCATACTGTTTCTCGGTGGGCGGTGCAAGATAAACGATGGTCATGTCCACCAGCGCGCCCGCCTCGAAGCCTGCTGCTGTCCATTCGTCTTCTGTCATTTCGGATAGCGTGCAGTTTACCTTCCACTTGTAGGCAGGCATCTTCATCCGTTCGCTCTCGTCCATGGCCATGGTTACGGGCTCCTGGAGCTGCGTAGTGAGCAACGTTGTATCCATTGGCATATTGTTGCCTCCGAGAGTGTACTTCAGCACGTCAATGAGGTATTCCGAACCGCCCAGTGCCACTTTCCGGTAGACGGGGAGGGCTTGCTTCATTGTGTTCGTCATCAGTAGCGGAACTGTTACCTTGTGCAGGGCATTGCGCAGCAAGGTGTCGAAGTCTCGCCAGAATTTTTCATAGATACCGATAGGGCCGTTGTACAGAAGGGAGTAGCCACGCGCGGCATCGTGGTTTGCCCCAACGGGCAGTCCGGTACTGTTACTTAAGGCGAAAGCCAGCATGGGATTCTGGTCATGGGAGGTTTCGGTCAGGTAGGGATCGCTTGTCATTTCCTCACTTTCCTCACTTTTCGTACTTTCGTCCGCTACCCGGATAGTACTGTTGAGCATCCTTCCTTCTCCGATATAGGGGGCAGTTACGGAATTCCCGTATTCTCTTCCGTTGATAGTGCCCTGCACGAAAAACATTAGGCTGTCGAAACAGAACTGACTGTCGGGCACCTCCACTTCATAGTCATCCAGTCCTTCTTCTCCGGCATAGAACGGCAAGTTTCCGTCGGACACTACCCTGATGACGCCCTCCCTGCCATAACCCATCCTTACGTATCTGCCGGATGCCATGTCATAGTAGGCCGTGGGGTATTTGCGCTCCAGCTCGGTGGTGCTGTCAAGAGTGCTTCCATTGCTGAGGGAGCTCTTTGACGATAGCTTCAGTTGACGGGCTGTCTCGTAATTGATTTCCGGTTGTCCGACCAGACAAGCCGTCAAGTCTGTCGGGTTGCGTGCGGCTATCATGTCTTTGAAAAACTCTATGCGGACGGTCTTGGCCACTTCGTTTGGAACAAACTCGCAACAGAACTTCTTGCGGAAGACTTCGAGCAGGGTAGAGCATAGGCAGTCGGGCACCAGGTGGGCCAGCAGGATGGTGCCGTTCACCAGCGCATCGGCAGTATTGTTGATGAACACCATGCTTTTGAAAGGCTCGGTCTCGGTGAAAAAATTCGGTTGCAAGGTATAGCCGAAATAGGAGAAGATACGTTCCAGTAGGTAGGTGGCACGGATGAAGGGCGTAATGTAGTAACCGGGATCAAGTGTGATTATACGGCTGTCCACCTTCTCTGTACGGGCATATGAGTTGTATAAGCCTTGTTTCCTTGTGACTCTGGGACGGACTTGCATCGGCCTTCCATTCTCGTCCATTACGCAGGTGACGTTCACTCCGCGTTTTTCCCCGTCCAGCTCGATGATGACGGGGAAGAGGGTGAAATGCGGATTGGTGTTGTCGAGCAACGAACGGCACCAGTTGATACCCTGCTCTACGGTTTCTACTCCGGGTACGGTCTCGCTGCCGAAAACGGCCGGTACGGCAACTTTCTCGATGCGCGAAAGGAAACTGCCCTCGTTCATGTAGAATGTCGTCGTTATCTTCTCTTTCCGCTTGGCACCGAGTATGGCTTGCCGGGCGGTCACACAGTAGTCACCGTCTCGGATGCTGCATGTGATGTCTGTCTGCGGCTTTTTACGGTTGGCCACCATATCGGGGTAACCGGTCAGTTCCCGGTTCAGGTCTGTATCCGGGAGATCCACCGGAAGTGACTGCTCACCATAATCATTGAAGAACAGATTCGGACGTTCGATTTCAATTTGCGTGTCAGGTGCCAGTTGATAGGCTTTTCCTAAAGAATGTACTATTTTCATGATGAAATGTTATTTGCTTCCTATTTTACGCGAACGGTTCCGCAATTCCTGCTTGCGTTCAAGTTCAGATAGAGTGACGGATGCTGGGATGCCTTCTTCATCAATACGGATGATTGCATTGGCCAGGCGTTCCATCAGTCTTGGAGGCAGAGAGGTTCCTGATGGCGCAGGCGGTATCGGCACTGCAGATTTCTGGGCATCAATGGAGCCACCGGATGAATAACCGACCATTCGAGCACGGATTGCCTGGTTAAGGTCAAGTGTCCTTATGGTACCGGCCTGCTGGGACTTGTCCAGTATGTCAAGTATCGGTGCGACGGTATGGTTGCTTACAGCTGCATTGCTGGCCACCCATTCTTTGGATTGTCCGGAAGGCCCTTCACCTACTATGACAGTAGGACGGTCAATGAATCCCCGTGCATCAGGGTCGTAGTCGGCATCGGGAAAGAGCTTTCCATCCTGGGCGCGCCGGACATCAATCTTGCCTCCGGACTGGCGACCGGTGGCAACGCGTGCGCCGGTACCGGAACTGCCGGAATTACTGCCGGAAAGAGTCATATTTTTGATTTTATCCCGTTCAGCTTTGGCACTGGCCAATTGTGCGGCTCCGGTCACGCCCATAAGGGCTGCTGCGATTGAACCCGCAATCGGTCCCAAATCTGCATATGCTTTCATGATTGACACAGCTGTGTCTGCGATGATTTGTGATGCCTTGATTGCAAAATTCACGTCCGCATATTTTTTCTGTATATCAAGCTTTTTCTGGGCCTTTTCGTTTTCCAGACGTTCCACTTCTTCCGTATTACCTTGGGCTGCCTCAATTTCCGCATCATATTTTGCATCGACCTGGTCCATTTCCGCTTGCTGCAATGCTTGAATGGCTCCGGAAAACAGACTGGAATAATAGTCAAACTGCTTTTTATAACTGTCCCGTTTGAGGTTCTGGACGGCTTGCTCATATTGTTCTTCAGTCAGAAATTGCTGTTCACGTGCGAGCCTGAGCTGTTCCAGTTCCGCATTGAACCGTTCCTGCTGTGTAGACAAGCCATACTGGTCACGAATGGACTGGATACGTTGTTTGTGTTCGGATTCAAGTTGTTCCTTAGCTCCAAGGTAGGCACTGTACAATTCTGTCGTATCAAGATTGTTTTTCTCAGCCATTTCCTTGCGCGCCTGGTAGGATGCCTCAAGAACCTTGAGTTGCGCGGCATAGTCTTCATCAACTGTAGTAACCTTGAACTCTGATTTGAAGTCCTTGACAAGGGTATTCAGCTTTTCCTGCAGTGAAGCACGCTTGGCATTCGCCGCCTTCTCCGCATCAATGACACGTTGATTGGACTTCCGGACGAGATTTTCCTTGGTTTCTGCATTGGAAATGGCCATGGATATGGCGTCCTCATAATAAGACTGTTCTATGATGAGCCTATTTTCCGCATACGATTTTTCAAGTTCGAGTACCAGCATTTCATATTGTTCCTTACTCATTTTTCCTGATGCCAGAAAAGCTGAAAGATCGGCAAACGAATCATTATACCATTTCTGTTGGGATTGCAGTTCTTCCTCCCTTAATGCTTCAAGAGACTTGGCGGCTTCCTGCTCCGTAGAGACTTTTGCTTTCTGCTCTTTTTCTGCAGCCGACTTTGCTTCTTTGGCAGCCTTTTCAGCCTTCTTCCTGGTCGCGTCAGAGTCCTCTGCCGGGAAACGTTTGTTGTATATTTCTTGGGCTATTTCCACATACTCACCGGCTGCATCCTTATTGTTCTTTATCCAGGCTTGCAACTGAACCTTCTCCATCTTGTTGAAGTTCTGGCGTGCTTCTGCAAGCTTCTGCTGGTTCTTGACGGTTTCTTCAATAGTCTGGCCGTTCAGTTGTTTCAATTTCTCTTCTGCTCCCAAAAGCATGTTGCTGTAATTCTCAATCTCTTCAGCTGTTGCTTTTTTCATTGTGTCCGATTTATCTATCGTTATGATGGGAGAAGCAAACATACCCTGCCCAACCATGTTGGTCTTCCCATAGGTGTACTGTTCTTGTAACTCCTTTATTTTTTTCCGATAGTTTTCTATTTGTTTTGTGATTTCTTTTATCGCTTTCTGATTTTCAAATTTGAGCAAGGCACGTTGTTTTATGAGAAATTCTTCGACCTTTTCTCCAGAGATGGCAATTGCACGTCCATACTCATCGAAAGCGGAAACAGCGCCGGGTACCATATTCTTTATCTGGGCTATGACATTGGCCAACTCTTTCTGTTCCTCAGCGGAACGGGAGGACTTGCCGGTCAGTTCCTCGTATCGGTTCAACAGTCCCGGCAATGCGCTCTCAAGCTGTACCATCTTGTCGAAATGGTTCTCGTAAGTTTCCGTATAAGTGGTGAACATTTCCCCAAGTTTAGTGAAGAATCCATTGGCATACTTCAACATGGATTTCCAGAACGGCTCCAGCTTTTTTCCCACTTTATTGAAAAAGGCATCCATTGTGTCTCCAAGGTTGGACTGGATTCCTTCAAGTTCCTGCATCTGCACGGCCATGGAACCGGCAATGCCGTCGACACGACCGAGAGAAAGAAGATAATCCTTGATAGCATCTTCAGAATTGCGCACTTCGGTAGTCATTCCTCGGAAAGAGAACTTTGTAGTCTCCCCGGATTTGGAAGCCTTGATACCGAACTCCTTCAGACGTTCGTTCTCCCCGGTCATCGCATCAAGTATAGCCTCAATGAGTTGATCGACGGACTTTCCTTGGGAAGCGGCAAGGTCTCCCATGTTGACAAGCTCCTGGCTGGTAGGCTTGACTCCACGATTAACCAACTTGATATATGCTTCAGTCCATTCCTGCAAGGACGATGGGGTGTCTGCTGCCAATTGCTGAAGCATCTTCATGGCATCATTGGCCTTCTTCTGCGACTGGAAAGTATTCCGAAGGACCGCCTCGTATTTGGCGAATTCCTTGCGTGTCTCGTATGCCTGGTTATGGACATCCTTAAGCCATCCGACAACCTTAACGGCAATGAAAGCCTTGGCTGCTATTTTTAACTTGGACATCCAATTCACGCTGTTGCCGAACTCATTGTTCATGTTGTTACCTGCGCTGCGTAACTCGCTCATACGGGCACGGACTTCTCTGAGACGGGTATTGAGCTTGGCATATTCTTCCGGATTCGCAGATTCAGTCATATCATCCAAAGCAGCGGAAAGCTCCTTAGCTTCTTTCTTGAGCTGTCTCATGGTGAGATCGTTGACTTTCAAGTTACGGGTCAGCAGACTTATTTTCTCATTGTTTTTGGAAATTTTGGCCGTATAGTCTTTGCACTCTTTCGCAAGGTTCTGATAGTCTTTCGTGTTCTTTTTGCCTTGGGCTTCGAGCTCCACCATAGCCTTGCGGCGTTCGGACTCTTCCTTTTTCAAAGCCTTGGTTTCCTTGGTCAGTGTATGCAGCTCTTCCTGAAGCTTGGAACTGTCACCTGAGATTATGAGTTTGATTTCGTCTTCGGATAGATGCTTTTTTGCCATAATGTTACCAGTTTGAGTTTTCATATTGAAGGGCCTGCTCCAGTTCCTTGCGAATATTGGTACGAACTTCTTCCGTGAAACCGTACTTTATTTCCGGGAATGTCTCATGATACAGCACTCCCCAGACCACCCGGTTATAAAGAGCAAGATTACGGCGAATATGACGGGAAATACGGTCACCGGCTCCACGACGATAATAGATGTCAAGAAAGCGGAGATATGGGAATATACGCAGATAATAGGCTTGTTTCGTATCTGATTCCTGGGCAATGAACGGACGTTTCTGAAGATGTGCCACCAGGTCACCGGATCGTGAGTTGAGATATGTACGCACAACTTTTTCTTGTGTCTCATAAATAAGGTTGATGCCTTGAGACATTATATCATGGACAAAACGTTCTCTGACAAGCTGGTCTGTAATCATATTCACTGTTATTTCCAGCGAAGATAGAATAGGGGAGGCGGTACGGAAAGGACATAAAAACGAAGGGGCAACTATTCATCACGAACAATTACCCCCTATATGACAGTAGTATTTAGTTTTTCGCTTGGAGCATCCACCGGAAGTCCAGTCCTGATGAACCAGGACGGTTCTGGTATTTATAACCGGCATCAAGCATGGCTTGATGAACCTGCTCCTTACTAATTTGCGCTCCAGGATCAATACGGCGAATGGCGTCGTAGACTTCATCCGTAGTGAACCAATGGGTGGCATGGCGTGCATCCGGGGCAGGTTTGAACGATGCGGACAAGGATGCTATATGGATACTGATATCGGTAATTTTCTGTTCTTGCTCTTTATTTTTCATTTTGTCCTCCTTTCTCATTAACATCAAGCGCATGCTGCAGGCAGGCAATGATTTCACGGGCATCCTCCGCAGAGATGTCGCACATCACATAGTTGCCATAATAAGCAAGGCAATATTTATACTCACTTGTTTCAGTTCCTGTGCAAAGACGTTCGGCTTGAACATAAATGTCTTTTTGTGTTATAGACTTGATACGGTTCATTTGGCACCTCCTTTCTCGTTGAAGGAAATATTCACAGTGCCGCCATTGGCATAGATGATAATGGATTTTTCACTACGCGCAGCACGGATACGCTTGCGACCGGAACACAATTCAATGCCCAGTTGGGCAAATAAGGTCTGGACCTTCTCAGCGGATACATAGCGTCCGCGGGCGCTTTGAGATTGTTTTTTCATTTTGGAAGTCAATTTAAATGAAACAATATGGTTAATAAATGAAGGGAAAGCAGACTTTCAATACCAAAAAAATAAGAAAAACATGCTTCAAAAAAGAAAGTTCCGCTTTCCCGTTGACTTCCACCTGATGCAGGCAGTGGGTGCATTAACACTCCACACGGGGGTCGGAACTATATAGATAACCGATGGGCATAAAAAATGCCAACGGCAATCGGTTGGCGAACTACTCGTCGCCTACATCAAATGGAAGTCACTGCAAATATAGAGGTTGTTTTTGGAATGGCAAAAGAAAAAGGTTATTTTTGGAATAAAAGAAAGAAGTTATGCAAGACCAATACAAATTAACTCAGTTGGAGGATAGAATCAATAAAGTATGTACGGATCTCAACTTATTGAAAGAATCTGTCAGCTGGTTCCAATCATCATCATGATATGCTTTTTATCGGGTCTGATAATAGGACTCTTGATAGGCTTCCTATAAGTGCAAATATACCCTATTTCTGCACATGTTAAAATTCTCATGTGCAGAAAATGTATTTTTGTTCAATGAAAAAAGGCCTCCATTAGCAGGAAGCCTTTATTTATGATAGGAAATGCCGACTCAAATATTGTCTAATATAAAATCTGCCGGAATACCGAAATTGTCCCGTAACCGTTTTACAATATTGAGATTAAGAGGACGACGACCATTGAGTATATCGCTAACCCTTGACTCAGAGATACCGAGACGCCTGGCTGTCTCTTTCTGCTTTATATTTTCTGTCTCCATTTTTTTACGGATGGCATCAGTAATCAAGGTTGATACCCTCCCAGGCAGAGGATGATATGCAGCTTCCCATTCACTGATAGCTTGAGAAAGCACGATATATCTTTCCTTTTCTTCTTCACTCAGCAATTCCATATCTCCCAAGTCTGTACCTTTAACAGTGATGGCTTCCATTTCCGCTTGATAAGTACGGAATTCTTTATCAGTCTTTATTTTCATAACACGTACCTCCTATATAGTTTTTATTTTTTTCTCATCAATAGAATCATAATCAGCGTGAGTGCCGACAAAACGGATGTCAACATTACCGGCAAAAAATACGACTAAAACGATGAGACGATATTTGTTGCCTCTGATATTGAATACATAACGGTTATTTCCTACATAATCTGCAGACAAATAGTCGTTTTTCAAATCATTATGGTTTTTCCAGGATGCCTTTGTTACTTCGTCCACCCATTTTTCCAAGGCAGATTGCGCATCGTTATGCTTTCTACAGAACTTTTCTAATTTTTCAGAACCCGTTATATTCATGTTTCTTTTATTTGTTACAAAGGTACATATAAATTCCCAAACAGAGAAGTTTTTTTCTTTAAAATCTTCCCTTTTTGGGAATTATTTAACATTATGGTTACTGCTTATATACCCGTTGGAAAGCAAATCCTCAAAAAAATGCTCCGGGGTATCAGCTCGGACTACATGCCCCGTCTGGTCATGGAAACGGTCGGCGAAATGGTACATATACTCCTGGTCAGTACATTCACTGTCGAAACGGCTGCTTTCACGGAGTTTGGTTACAAAGTCTGCAGGGCAGGAGGCGGCAATTATACCGCCATCCTGCAAAGTGTAAGTTGTCATCATATTATGCTAATTTTTTGGTTCTCAATTTGAAAAAAACTTTTTGGTCGGCTGTCAGAAAGGGGATATTTGAAAGCGGGCATCCCGAATTTACCATGCCGTGTTTTGCAAAGGTAATCATGTTGGCGGCAAACCGTATCCAATTTTCCATCTTTGTGAAATTTGTGGTACCCGAATGCTGGCGAAATTCAACTGTGCGATGGCGTGCGTAAGCCTCAAGGTTCAATTTGTGGTAGCGGTCGTTCCCGAAGGCTGAACGTAGCTGCATGATGTTCTCTGCCTCCGTTATGCTGCGTTCTGAAATTCCGGCAAGGCATTTGCAATATCTGTTGTTTCGGCGGGTGCCCGGCATAAAGGAGTCGATTACCGGTTCGAGGCGGCGGTAAGTTATTGCAAGGTTGCGCCAGGTTTCAATGGTAAAGTCTGCAGCGTCCATGTGTATATGAAGGCCGCAGCTGTCGTTCACCTTCACATTGCAATAATCGAGCACCCAGCATACTTTCTGAAGTTCCTGCAATCCGGCTTCCCCTTCAAGTATCGGGCTTACCAGCTCGAAAGTATCGTTTCCTCTAAGACTGCTGTCTGTAACCAACTTCCAATGGTCGCGGGTGTTATGGTTGTAACCTTCCACTGCAACTGCAATTCCGGCCTCACGAAGTTCACGGGCAAGAACTCCCTTTTCGCAGTTATATGCCTCTATCTCGATGCCGAAACGTCTGTTGAAAGTATAGTCCAATTCGGGGCAGGCTGCGATGGCCGGTTGCTGACCGAATCTTCCGGCTTCCAGCATTTTCTTGTATACGTTCTGCACGAAACCGTAATTTCCGTTTGTTACCAAATCGGCTATCTGGCGGCGGGTCAGACCTAAAAGAAGGAGCTGCTGTATCTTTGCCGTCTTTGTTATGCTTTGGTTAAGAATGTTTGTAACTTGTTCGTTCATAATGTTTTATCCTTTATTTTTCGTACAGCTAAGGTAACACTATTAACGCGCATAACGTAGTAATATCTTATTTATTATCAGTGTGTTAGCTTTGTTTAGCGTGAGTAAAAAGATGATTATTTCTCGTGGTAGGGATGACGGAAAAGAGTAATCAGGAGTAGCTCCTGACCGCGAACTTCGACAGCCCACGGCCAGGATGGAAATAAACAACATGAACAAAAAGTTTCTGAACCATTTAATGGTCCGATATCTGCTACTCACTAAGGGATGGTTTGACATTGAACAAATCGGTTGCTGCAGAACTGAACATGAGTGTCCAACCTATGGATTTGAATTCGGATGAGACAAAAGGGATAATGTCATGATTCTCCGATATCTTATCAAGCCATGGCAAATCCTCAGACCGTGAATCGAGAATAAGCCTTTTCCGAAGTGCCGCAAGGAGAGACAAGCTCATTTCCGAGGCAATGGCCGTCTCAACCATGTCTGCGGAATCCGAAACTTTCATGGCTATGGTAGCTGCAAGTTTCTGGCTGTCAAGAATGGAGTTGTGTGTGTCACGGCTTGATGTGAATTCTCCGAAATCCACGAACAGATAGTTGCCGGTAATATTATCGACGCGCTTCTTTACGTAATCATATGACTGCCCGAAAACAAGATTCTCAAGTTCGGGCATTATCGGTTCCGGGAGTTTTTTGACATACCCAAGCAGTTCCGCATATTGGATAAAGTCACTTGAGCCGTTGGCGAACATGGAGACAACCCCTTCCTTTTGGGGAAAACGGGCAAAATATCTGAGCAAATCAAGTATCATAGGATTTCATTTATTATGTGAATTGGAAGTCTGGTTTCTCTGGCAATATCCGCTTTATCCATTTTGGCCGCATGCAGGCTGCGCACTGTATCAATAATTTTTTTCCGGAGGATGGTCAAATACTGGATGACATTCATGTGTTCGATGGTTTCAATATCCCCAAACCCGTCTGAACTCAAGTTGTACAGAGACTCAAGTGCACCCGTGGAAATGGCAGAAACTTTGGTCTCCTCAAGTTCTGTAAGCAACTTGAATTCAGTTCTGGTAAACAGATAATTGATGAAGGCCTGAAAGTTGAAGGCTACGGAAACAAGCTCATTCATCGGTGCCTCCGTGAACTTCTGTGCCAACTTATGCGCACCGGCAGATGAATACCGGTCCGGATAATAAAGGATGGCAGCCAGTAGAGGAAGCTGCTCTTTCGGACAGCCGAGGAGACTGCGTGCTTCAATGAACTGGAGTGCCGTAAGCGAGCATGTAAGACGGTTGAACATGGTTTCTATATTATAGGCAAAAAAAGTCTCATCCTCAAGATGTATTGCCGGAACCAATTGTTTGCAGAAACATGAGTCGACTGCATATTTGTAGTCCAGTCTGTCCAGATACCTGGATATGGTTATTCCATGCAACCGGTGTGGTGGTATCTTCTTACAGAGTCTGTATGTTTCAGAATCCAATTCCTGGAGTGCTGCATCATTATCCGGATAGACAATCGTGAACGGAAATGTCACCTGCTCTGCAAGCCAGGCCACATTTGCCCATCCATCCGTATTCCTTATTTTTTGAAGATTCCATCCCATAATCCGGCAAACATAATTCGCACGGACCATGCCGACGGATATTTTTCCCTCCGCAAACCTTTGTATATCACGCATGAGTGCTTGGAAGTGATAAGGAGTTAATCCATCCCAGGAATTGGGGATGCTGTATTGCATTCCTTTTGCTATAAAATCTATTGTCAACATGGCATCAGCATTATTATGTCGTCCGGACGGTTAAAGGATGTGTTCGTATCTACAGAGCCGGAACTGTCCGTTGACAAAAGCAGATCTATATTGGCCAGTTCCCGCTTCACCTCTTCAAGCAGAGAAGCGGACAACTCAAGCATGCGGGCCTGCTCATCCTTCCCAGACCTGCTTGCCTTAGACTCGTCAAACAGACTTCTTATTGTCGGTGGAAACTCTATAATGTCAAATCTCCGCAGGGCAATGGCTATGGTCTGCTTGGCGAGGCATCGTTTGAGCGGGCGCAATACCTCCTCCTTTTTCTCTGCCCGTTCAAAATAGGCCGATATCCCGTCATCCAGCGCTTCGCTCTGGATCGGTATGGTCCGGAAAAAGAACAGATAGGACATGTCTATCGTATACAGCATGTCGAACTCCTCCGTACTCTTTATTTTAAGAACATCAAGCATCTTTTTGTATCTCGTTTCTTTCCAGGAGGGTACGGTCTGACTGTTGTCAAGCAACTGGATGACAGTATCCATGGCATTATAATAATTCTCGATATACGACCTGCGCATGCTTTCCTGCTCATGCTTGTATATATCGACATCATCCTTACGCTTGGATACAACATCAAAAATGAGCTGTTTGGCCATGGTAAGATTGGCCATAGCAAGACGCAGGGCCTCCTTCAGTTCGCCCTCGTCTGCCGTCAGATCGGTGTAGACATCTTTGGTAAGGATGATAACCATCTGCTTTTTCGCAGAAATGGCAGACGAATTGAGCTGGTCGAAAGTGACATTGCTCTCTGCATAGGGAGCATACTTCCGAAATTCCGAAATGGTGGTAAACAGTTCTTCCAATATTCTCATGACTGTTGCTGATTTAGTCTGTTTTGAGGTGAAACATCTTCCTGGCGTGCCGGGACTTCGCGATAGAATCCAAGACGGTACCCCTGGCTGTACAAATGGGGAAAGTTAATCTGTATGGCCATATTGAACGGTTCGGAGCATATTTCGTCTTCCGAGGTCAGTGACATAATGTATATCAGATAGTTGTAATACGCATCGGCTCCTGATTTGGATATGACCCCGTCCTTGCTGACACTGGATATGGAGGAGTCAAGTCCCACGCTTGACAGCAGCACCTCATCGGCGCGTTTGTCATAGGATATCAAGGCATCGATATATTCCTTGTATTTCAAATCAACCGTCTCTATCTTCCAGCGTTCCTCTTCGCCCTGGCTGTTCTTGAAGCTGATTGTCGCATACGCCTTACCCTGGTTGTCTGCACCGGACAGATAGCGGGAGATCTTGCGCAGTTCAGACTGCAGATACTTTATCAGGGTGGATTCCTTGAATTCCGAACCAATCACGATGCCATTGTACATCAGTTCTTCCTCATTGTTTTTCTTGCGCCGTTTATTCTCGTCGCAGAGTTTGGTTATCTGGATCCTCTTGGACTCAAGCCAGGCATTGGGGATGACAATGTGTATCTTGGCGGCAAGCGAATTACGTAAAAAGGAGTTGATATAATCAGCCGTATCGTTGGAACCCTTGATGTAGGAGCGGGTACCGGCATGGGTTTCGTTCACACCGTAGAACTCATCCACGGATTTTTCCCGGTGATGGGAAATGGCCGCGAATCTGTAATTGGCAAGCTCCGAAAAGGAAAACTTCGGATAGATGCGGAAAGTGGATGTGCCATACCCCCAACGCCCTACGGCAATGTAGCGGAAATCCCGGTAGTAGACAACATCTGTCGCCACATCCTTCTTGGTGGTGGCCAGCCGGCAATGTCTGTTCTCCATGGATTCAAGGCCGGCAACGGGCATCGTCCCTCTTGCTTTTCCCTTTGTGAAGCGCCACTTTACGAAACAGTCCCTGAAATAGTAGTAGTTCTTGATGATTGATTTGGCCACTTCCTTATAACCCGATTCAAGACCGCGCTGTTCCCAACTGTTGAGCCAGTCCATGATTTCCGGACAGTCAACCCACTGTTTCTGAAGTTTCCCGTCCACGATTGCCGGCTTGTACACGGCAAGCCCATGGCCATACAGCATGCTGACCTGCTTGGTAATCAGTCTTGGCAGAAGCCGGTTCTTCTTTATGTCGGACGCGACTTCCTCGCATTTCATGTTGTTGAAGCCACGGCTGCACACCTGGAATCCTTGGATGCTCTGCCACTGCGTATCCGGAAGACTTCCTCCACTCAGGGGGAACATCGGGTCCGGTTCCAGGACTGAAGCCATTGGCCTGTCTCCAATCTGGAAGGATATTACATTGTCATCGTCAAGATAGCAACCGAAGTTGCCTACCATTTTGAGATTGCTTTTACTCATAACCAATCTATTTTATGAAGTTTGAAACCATCTTGAGGAAAGCCCATGTACCTGATGAGAATACGGTAGCACATCTTGGGTTCCCCGTCTGCGTCTGTAAACAGAAAGAAGTTGTCACTGTCTATACTGAATCTTTCTTCAGGCAGTTGAGTACGCCATCTGCATCCTTCTTTAACTGTCAATGTGGCTGATGCCTCCCCCTTATGCCTGGAACACGGGAAGAAGGCAATGGTAAAGCAGCCGTCAGGCAGTTTTGATATCTCTTTGGCCCATTGCATCGCTTGAATACCGGTCATTGTCATTTCCATGCCCGAAAGTAGCAGGTTTCTACTGTGGGAAAAAGGACGGGAAGCACCCTCCGTCATATTTCCGAGGAACCTCGAAGAATGCCTTGCAACTCCAAAACTCAGCGGTGCGTGCTGAACAGCGCCTCACGAAGAAAACGCTTTCCTTTTTCAAAAACATAAAAGTCTGGTTTCCAGATAAAAAGCGTTTGTTTTAATGTCAAACGATACCATTATTGTATCTTTACTGACTATTTTTATAGTGAAAAACAGCCGTTATATAGCCAAATTATCAGGTAAATTGTCCGGCATGGACGATAATTCACTCAACACTTTGTTTCCATAACGCCCGAAAAGAAGATAAATCAAGGCACTGGGAAGCTGTGTTGTCAGTCCGGCCTGGTTCTTGAGAGGCACTTTCTTTTCCGACGATTTGTCCAGCTCGATGCGGCCTTCCGTTTTTTTCAACGGTGACAGCATGATGGCACTGCAAAGGTTCCTGCACTCGTTCTCGTCTATCAAAATTTCCGGCAAGGCATTGCTCCGGCCTCCAAACATAAGAAGCAACAACTTGAACTGCTGCCAATGGTAGACGGTGGCCTGCCCTTCGTTCATCAGTTCCACCTCAAAGCCATAACTTTCCAGCTCACGCTTCAAGGCACGGCTGTCGGTGGTAATCTGCTCTAGTTCCTCACGACGTTTATTCCCGGCACGGTCAGAATAGAGGACGATACGTTTATTCAGAGCATCGGTACCGAAAAACTCGTAGAACTGACGGGCGAGTTCGGGCTGTTCATCCGGGTAACAGCAATAGAGTTCCTTTATAATGCGGAGCTGACGGCCGTATTCCTTTTCCTGCCCGACAACAAGGCTGGAGAAGTGGCCGGGGTCATATCCTACCAAAAGCTCGTCACGCTTGTTGTAGTGCTTCAAATAGCGGGCTGTGAGTAGAAAATGTTCCCGCAGGTCAAGTCGTAGAATGGATTCATAAATATAGCTGTCTGCATACTGATGTTTCTCCTTGTTGTAGTTGGCGAAGAATTTGTTGATAACCTCCTTATGACGGATAGCGCAGATGGAAGTGAGGAATTCGTCCATATCCAAGGTCTCAAGCTGCGTCTTGAAGAACTTCGGACCAAGAATATCCTTGTTGCAGAAGGAACTGGCACGGACGTACAACGTGGCGTTACGGCGCATGTCTGCCAGGCGGGGCTGCCATAAGGATATGATGCGGTCCTGCCTGATGATTTCAAGACGGATACGTTCAAGGGTAACGGGATTTGTCGTTTCCCGTTGGGAATTTATGAGCTTGTATTTCTGATAGATAGCTGCATTTACATGAAGCGCAACTGTAGAAATTTCCTCCATCAGTTTCGTATCCATATTCTTCTCATATTCCTCGAACCAGTCATCTTCGCCGAGATCCACACGCGCGGTATCGGATACGCCCGTGATACCTTGGTAATAAGGTGACCGGCGTATTTCGGCACTGGCACCACGGAGGGAAGGGAACAAGCGGGTTTTCAATTTCTCCCCTTTGTTGTGTTTCATCTCTTCAATGATGGCGTGAACGGCAGAGCGTCCGGCAACGGACTCCGGCTGATCCGAACTTACCAACTGGATGTGATGGCCATCCCGGAAAACGACACTGTGTTTGGGGTAGGATATGGGATATCGGGGCTTGCGGAAATGAGAAGGGAGCTTATTTTCGCCCACCACATAGTCAATACCATATTCCAGCATGGAGCGCGCCTTCCCACCTACGGTGACTTCCCTGGAGAAATAAGCCTGAAGGTTGGGCCATACGTTCGTCATCAGGGCAACGTAGGTCTTATGTACCAGAAACGACAGTTCGCCTGGCATGTCATTGGCCACACGGATGATACGTGGGCCGGTGATACCTTCCGTCTTGCCACCTGCACGCGCCACCTCGGCAAATATGTTGTTGGCATCGATGACATTGACCAGTATCTGCATCTGGTTCATGTAGTATTCCTCAAACCGGGAAGTGGTTTCAATATCTGTTTCCATCTCACTCTTCATTAAGTTCTTCGTATTCAGCTTCCTCAATATCCGCATCGCGCAGCAGGCGCTTCTTTTCGGCCTTCTCGATGGGAAGGTTCTCTATCAGGTTCAGATAGAACCCTTTATTGTGCTTGGAGGCAATCTCCTTCAGGGAGGCCTTGCTGTATCCCAGGTCTTCCGGAGTAAGCTCGGGAGATATCAGGAAAACGATTCCCAGATTACGGTCGGCTTCGGCAATCTCGGCGGCACGGCGACGGCACTCCAGGGCGGCGGCATAGCACTTGCCCTGGGTCTTGTAGTCACCGGCAGCCGCACAAAGCTTGGCAAGATCCTCGTACTTGTCGGCATAGTTGGACTCCCACACCTTGATGGACACATTGTTGTCGATATTGAAGTAATTGATGGCCGCATAAATGCGTGCCTTGCATGTACGTTCATCCACATTTATCTGCTGCTGGGCATTGATGCGCTGGCGCAGCTGCTTGGCGGCACGGGTGATGTTACGCTCGTATTCGTAAATCTCCGCCGCCCATTGCAGCTGCTTGAGGAATAACTGCACATCGGCAGGAATGCCGTCACACTTCCCGGTGGTGAGGAATGCGGATATCAAGTCCGGATGTATCTTATCAAGGGTGTCGAGTCTGGTCATATTCCAAATAGTTGGTTTCTTAAGTCTTTGACTGTCCGTTCCTGCTTACGTGTTTCCAAGGTCTCAATGGCCGACACATCACCGGTCTCGGCTTTCTTGGCAAGTTCGGCATCGATATTGTATTCTCCCAGGGCACAACCGTTACGGTAGGCGTCGTAATATACGTCACCGGGTATCGACAGACGGACTATAAGTGCCGTTTTTTCTTTCCCACGCAGGCCGAGAAGCGTACATATACGGTGGGGAGTGTACCCCAAGGCACCGAAAGTACGCACCTGGGATACATATTCGTCACCTATCAAGGTGGCCTTATCGACATTTGAAGTTGGACTGATTTCATTTTTCATGTTATTGTTCTATTTCGTTGATGGTCTTATATATCTGATATATCACTTGCGGCACCATGGCATTTCCATAGGCTTTTATAGCTTCTGTCCTCCATCTGGAATAAGGGTTTTGACGGATGGACCGGGAGCCTTTAAAAATGGCATCAGTATCCAATAGGTCGGAAATCCCATCATCTCCTCGACAAATAGGGGGTTGAGTTGGGAAGTCTTCCCAATACCGTAATCCGCATGTATTTCCCCACGCAGACTCGTTCTCTGGAGAGAGGGGTTTTTCCTTGTCGAGCCTCCCTTCCAATCCGATG
The DNA here is from genome assembly GCF_024704895.1 of Bacteroides muris (ex Fokt et al. 2023). Taxonomy (NCBI): domain Bacteria; kingdom Pseudomonadati; phylum Bacteroidota; class Bacteroidia; order Bacteroidales; family Bacteroidaceae; genus Bacteroides; species Bacteroides muris (ex Fokt et al. 2023). The sequence goes on from NZ_JAMZEE010000038.1 coordinate 21,592, forward strand.
CAGTCGGTGTGCTCATCAGATGGAAAATCCTTCCAAGTCCTACACTTCCGTTCGAACCGTTCTGATTCACTTTCCGAAACATCCCGTTCTTCGTAATGATAAAGCGGTCGTTCTGTCCTATTACTGCACCAATTGAACTGTCTGCCGCTTGAGGAGTAGGAAGAAGTCCCCCATAAACAAGCTGGCTTAGCAGACTGTTGTATGTCGTTCCGTTCTTGTATCCCTTTTTGAGTGCCCTTTCCTTCATTTTTTCCGGTGCTTCGCAACGTTGGACAGTCGTGGGAGTCTGCAATAAATTCGTACGGAGGTATTCTGCCATCCGTATCCGATTTTCCTTCACTCTTTTTTTTTCGTAATCTGAAGCTGTTGTTACAAGCGATGAACCAGACTCTGTCTCTTCTATGGGGCGCACCGACGGCACAAGCCGGTATAACAATCGGTTGGACAGTATATCCTTCGGCTTCAAGGTCCTTGCAGATGGTTTCGATGACAAACTCCTGTTTATCCTCATGCTCCGTAGCCGGCATACTTTCCATGTCAGCCTTCTTGCTGGGTTGTACCATTGATAAGATGCCAGCAACATTCTCACCAACAACCCAAGGCGGTCTGATTTCCCGTATGGCACGTTTAAATTCCGGCCAGAGGTAGCGGTTATCTTCTGTTCCCTTTCTCTTTCCGGCCACACTGAACGGTTGGCATGGAAATCCTCCCGTGAGGACATCAATTTTCCCTTGCCATTCTCTAAAATCTGTTTTTGTGATATCCTCATAACTTTTTGAATTAGTGAACCAATAATTAAGTACTTGTCTACAAAATGGGTTGATTTCACAATGGAATACATTTTCCCAACCCAACCAATAAGCGGCCAATTCCGGCGCACCTATTCCGCTGAAAAGTGATGCATGTCTCATTGGATTACCTTGTTTTGGTCAGCTATCATATCAGCTGTCTGTTTCACATCCAGTAATTCTCCGTTCCGGACTAACCGGATGGGCTGTCCAGGGAACATGGCGCGGTATCGGTAAATGGTGGCGGTAACATATTTCGGGTCTATCTCCATAGCATGACAGATACGGTCTATCTGCTGGCATGCCATGAGGGTTGAACCGGATCCGGAGAAGATGTCGAGGACTATCTGACCGGGAGTGCTGGAATTGGATATGGGATATGCCATAAGGGCTATGGGCTTCATTGTCGGATGTATGGCATTGCGCTGCGGCTTGTCGAAATTCCAGACGGTAGTCTGCTTACGGTCGGAATTCCATTGATGTCCGGCACCCGGTTTCCAGCCATATAGACAAGGTTCATGCTGCCATTGATAATCCTGGCGTCCCATCACCATAGTATTCTTTACCCAGATGCAGCATTGTGCAATCTTGAATCCCGCTTTCCTGAGAGAAGCCCGGAAATTCTCGCCTTCACTGTCCGCATGGAATATATAGTAGGATCCTCCCGGCTTGAGTACGGCAAACATGACAGAAAACACTTGCCTGAGAAAGGTGGCGAACAAGTCGTTTTCCATGGAATCGTTCTGAATGGTGAGTTCCTCCTCTGTACCGCCTTCATAGTTCACGTTGTACGGCGGGTCTGTGACGCACAAGTCCGCATGCTGCCCGTTCATTAGCGCCGTGATGTCCGCTTTGGAACGGCAATCGCCACACATCAGCCGGTGACTGCCGAGCAACCATATATCGCCGGGTCTGGCAATTACAGTATCTTCAGATGCAGGAACATTAAAATCGGTGGCATCTTCCTGCACATTTTCCGACTCATGCTCTTGGGCAAACAAGGGAGATAGCTGCCCGAAATCAGTGGTCTTGACCTCATAACCCAGATTGAAGCGCTGCAGGGTGTCAGAATCTATATTATATTTTTTGAACAGCAGGGTATCCGGATTCCTGGTGGCAAACTCGGAATTATAGGCTGCGATTTCTTCTACCGCTTCCTTCTTGTCTGCCGCAAAAATGGGTTCATAAGGTATTTCCGGTATTGTAAACCCGGACTTGCGCAATGCAAGCAGTGCTTTCCGTCTCTGATGGGCATCGATAATCCAGAGCTTTCCGTCCGAATCCTGCCAGGCTTTGAATGCATACTTGAAACCACGGGTGATGATAAGCATCTGCAGTTTCGATAATTTGTCAGGATCAGACTTCTTGAAGTCTTCCTGAAGCTCCAAGAACGAATCCAGCGGGGCAGTAGGCAAACCACCCAAATTAAATACTTCTATCAGCTTTTCCATTTTACTTCGAATTGAATTTTTGCAATATTGCTTTGAACAGTGATTCCCGTTCACGGTGACGTCGGAGATTCTCCTTGTCTTGGGTGCGCTTGTTTTGCCTGTCAGCGCGTTTCAGGTAACACTCGTATCTGCGGATATTGTCCGTCACATTCTTATGCAGGCGCAGGAACTCCTGCGGGTCCGTCTGCAGCAGCTTCTCCAGTTGTGCTCTCTCTGACTGGTGGGCTATGAGCGGATGAATGTAGAGGAACTTCCCAGTGTCGTTGAACGATTGCAGCTCATCGAATGCCTGAAGATTACGGATACGCAGTTCCACCATGTCCATGATGTCACGCTTCTGCGGTTTTCTTTCCAGACTTTCGTCGAGCTGCTTCATCTGTTTCCAAGTGACCACACGGTCGTTGTAGATGAGTGTGGCTATTTGGACTTGCGGGTCGAAGAGGTTGTCCCAGTCGATTTGCGGGTATTCCTCTTGCTTTTGGACTTTACCGGAACATTGGCCGGCTCTTTTTTTTTCTCTTCTTCCAGCGCCTGCTCAGTCTCCTGGGCACGGGCTTCCGCTTCATCCCTGGCTTCCTCCGCTTCATCGGCACGCTGTTCGGCTTCTTCAGCACGGGCTTCCGCTTCATCAAGCGCTTGTTTCAACTCTTCTGCCGAGTTGTCAGCCGGAGCTGTTTCAGGCTTTTCCACGTCATCATGTGGACCGGTCTCTTCGGTATGTGTTGTTTCCCCTTCGGGCATTTGCTGTTTTTTTTCGGCCGTCTTTTTCGTGGCAGGACTTTTTGTTTTCTTTTCTCCGGCATCTTCAGCCTCTTTTGCCTTTTTTGCAATCATAGCCCGGCGATACTCACGTATTTCTTCACGTGTGGCACAATCTAACAAAGCATAAAGGATATCATCGGCATAACGTTTGGGGTTGCGTGAGAATGTGGCAAGCTGCGGAAATCCAGGAACTTCTTTAGCCAGTAACTCAAGGTCATATTGTGCCACATCCGGATTCCGGAGAGCCACGAAATGTGTCTTCTTTTCTTTGAAACTATACATAACATACAGATTTAAGTCTTACAAGCCAACACGCTGCCTATAAGGGAATTCTGCTGACTTGTAAGAGGTGTTTTTTACTAAGCTGTCTGCACACGGCTGCCGGATACCTCGACAAGTGTAGAGGCATCAAGCACCATGAAGGTGATGGAAGAACCCGCTTTGGCTGTCCAGGTAGCTCCATCCTCAAGCACAAAGCTGTTGCCGTCGGCAATGGTGGCCGCCTTGTCGGTACCGGTACCCTCAAGTGTGATGTAACGTCCCTTATCATTGGCTGTCAATCCGCTGACAGTGGAAATGGCGTATGTGCCTTCATTGCCATCGGGGATGGTATAACGGTTGTTGGTGGATTTAATGGCAAGTGCCGTTGCGCCAGCCGTGTGAGCAGCTGCCGGAGCACGGACAATATCGCCCGTATACTTGTAGTACTGGTCAATGCTTGTACGTGTGAAGGTATAGGTTACATAACGCCCGTCCTTGTCATTTTTGGACTCGAAGGAGGAGAGTACCATCGGACGGTCATAGTTGCCGAGAATATACCACTGCGCATCGCCCACTTCCTTGAAAAGGATGATGAACTTGCCTCCGGCATGCTGTTCAATGAAATCGAGCAGCTGGTCACGCATGCCGCCCATGACGGCAACAAAAGTGTTGGTACCGCTGGTGGTAATGTCACCTTTCTCACCGGTTGAAGTGTAGGTGGGAATATCGTGCGCCGCAAAGTACTTCATGTATTGTCCGGCTTTCATCGGGATGGTGCTTATCTCACGCTGCTGGTTTGGAAGCGGAAAGGGTACATCGGAATTTATCTGGTCGACATCCACCAGGTAAATCTTGTAGGCTATATTCGAGCCGTGCGTCTTACGGTCGGATACATCGTCCACGTCACCGATGACCATCATGGCGGCCAGTGTGGTACCGGAAAATCCGTAAATTCCCAGCACAGAACCGGGAGACATGACCATATCAAGAATAAACACGAGTGCCAGAAGCACCATCAGCGAAAGGAAAAACCGGACCTGCATCTTACGGGCAGCCTGGTTCCCTTTACGGAAAGGATTTGAAATTCTTTTTGCTTTCATACAATTTTAGTTTTTAAGTTATAAAAAACGGAGCGGGCTTAAGTGGACCCGCCCCGCGCTACCTGAAAACAATCTGTTCTTATAGACAACCAATTATCTGACTCCAGGAATGTTGGGCTGGAGTGCAGCGTTCACCTTGCGTACACCGCCTACCTGACGTTCCAGTTCCAAGAAGTTACCCTTACTGTTCAGGATTACCATTATATAGTCACCCTCTTTGGTCGGAGTATAAGCTTCCGTAATGTCGGCAAACTTGTCCGACTTGGCGATGGTAGTGGCATTCTTCGTGCTGCCACATTCAATGATGTAGGCTACACCGGCTTTGGCATTCGTAATATCCGTAATCGCTTTGGCTCCAGTGTTGGCCGCTGTTATCTGCCAGAATCCCTTTGAAGCATCGACAGTGGTCGCGTCCGCTGCCATATCGACGGTAGGTTTGTTTATGAAGATCTGCTGCCATTCGTAATTGTTGGCCTTCAGTTTTTCCAGGCTGTCAAAACGGCGGCCGGTGAACGAAGCGGCGGTGCCTTCTTTCCAGGTGGACCATGCCTTTACCAGTTCCATGTCCTCTTTCACCTTGATAGAGAGCATCTCGCCCGGTACGAATTCCAGGAACTGGAGGTTGCCCGGAACATCCATGAACATGAGGGGAAGCTGACCGAGGTAAGGCAACCAGATGATACGCATATTTGTGTCAGGTACCACATTGCGGTAACTGTCCGGACCGGAAAAGTCAATGTCCTTTCCATATTTGGCGCGGACATTCTTAATCCACCAGGGAAGATGGGTCTTATTCAGATAGAGGACGTGGCGGTCAAGATCCATGTCTTCTGTGCAGGATGCCACCACATCGCCGACAAACTCCTGAACGGAATCCAGCATGTTGGAAGCCGTGTAGCTGCGATAGGACTCATCGTCATGGGGAAGAATCTTAAACTCATGCATGTAGCGGACCAGTGTGTATATGATTCCGGTCGATGCGTTCAGGTAACTGCCTGCGACACCCGTTTCCGGCTTGACATAGATACCCCGCATACGGCGTTTGTTCTGCTCCACCTGCGCAGTTTCCAATGAGTTCAGGATGCAGAACTCGATCATGTTCCACTTGATAGGATCGGAGCCTTCCTTGTTCAGATAAGCGATGTACATGCGCTCCAGTTCTTTCATCGGACCGAACTTGAGCTTAATCATCGCATCATCCACATGACCCATCTCGTTCTCAAGCTTCATGTCACCCTTCCAGATTTCACCCTGCTGGTAAGCTTGGGAAACTTCGGAGAAGAAGGCATTGAACACGAGGTCATGGTCCTGAATCCCATAGCGGACGGGAAAATACTGCGTGAGGTCGCGGACTGCGAGTACACGGGCAATCAAAGCGTCCTGGCGCAGGACCACATACTGGTTGCCCACACCGGCTGTATCCACCCCTTCGTAGTTCGTACTGAATTCTCCGGCTGCCAGACGTTTGGCGTCAAGCATGCCGTTTTTGTGCAGATAATCGTAACGTTGCTGCAGTGAACGGGAGAAAGTAACGGCCTGGCGACGGAAAGCGGCTCCTTCATTATCTTCTTCCCATGGACCGTAAGAAGAAGCGGAGGCCGGATTGGCAGCAATTTTGTTCCAACGTTCGGACATGGAGAACATCGGATTTTCAATACCGAAAAGATACCGGGAACGGTCTGCCGGTCCCGTGAACATGATGGAAGCGGCTGTCACTGTCTGGGAAGGGATATCATCCTCCGCGCGGTTGTTCATATTGTCAACCAGGCTCTGCACAGCAGTGGCCAGTTGCACCAGACCTTCACCGTTGGCTGGCTGTGAAATGGTCTGCACCGGTCCATTCCCGCCGTTTCCCTCTTCCGTGGCTGTTGAATTGGTTTGTACCGGATTGACGATACTTCCAAGAATGAACTGTACCTGGTCAATCTGTTCCTGGGTGACGGCAACCGTTTGCCGTTGCGCCGCCTGGTCCGCAGCCAAGTCATCCTGAAGGATAGACTGATACTCCTGATTATAGGAGTTGACTATCTGTCCCCATTCTTCCTGGGTCAGTTGATTGGCTTTCGCTTTGTCCAGCAGATTCAGTTTCTGCAGGACGGTCTGAATTCTTTCCTTTAAATTCATGATAAACAAAAGTTAAGTTATAAATAGTTGAGAGCACTTCTTTTTATATTCTCAATCTCCATATAGCTGCGACCGAGTTCTACAGCCTTAGCCACAGCTTCGGGAAAAGTCATGGAGGCGTCAACCAGCCCTTTATCGATGGCATGCGGAGTATCGAACGTTTCACCACGGAATACCGGATTGTCTTCCGGCAGGTTGCCCAGTTGCGGTCTGGACGCAAGAACGGCGGCAAGGAACTGTTCATTGGGTGGATCCAGTTCTTCTTTGATGTACTGTTCCGGTTTCCCTCTGAGCAAGTCATCCGTCTTTTTATTCTTCAGGTCTGATTTCGTGGCTTTGGCCTGGATGAGTTTGAGACCCATCTTTTCGAACCATCCGTCATAGTTACAAGTGGAAATCATGGTTCCTATGCAGCCGATGGTATCATAGGCCGTGAGTGCGGCAATGAATTTGGAATGGCAGGTTATATAATAGCTGGCCGAACAGTTGCATTGCTCCACCAATGTCATGACAGGTTTGCCGAGTGAGCGCATCGTCTCACTGAGTCTGTCCATATACCATGCTTCCCCTCCCGGAGAGTTCACATGCAGGAAATGGCAGGTTATGGCCGGATTGGCTTCTGCCGCAAGCAGGTCCCGTTCGAACTGCTTGGAGGAGAAATACCACTGACAATCTGAGGTGATGAATCCCCAGATACGGTGATAGGCGATACTGCCTTCAGGAAGTTCGTCAGAAGAGAAGTCATCGGTGACGGTTATACCCTGGAGTTCCGAACGGGCCTTCATTTCCTGCTGAAGAAGTGAAAGGGCCTTTTTCGATGTCTCCTTATATGTGGGGGGATTTTCATTGAAGAAAAAGGATGTCGGCTGCAGACTGTCAGCGGGCACCAATGGAAAAGCCTCTATCATGGCAGAAGACAAGCCCTCTGCCGTGATAAGAAGCCGGTGTATATTTAAAGTAAGAAGCTGGCGTAGATAAGTTCTGTTCATTGCGTATCTTTTCAGCGAAGATAGGCAGCCTGCAGAAAGGGGAGAAGGACGCTACAATAGCGGGGAACTGAGCATTTTGCATTCAATTTTAAGAGTCGCCGAATTCAGATTGGGGGATATCGAGACAATGGCGGGTATTTTTTTGTCCCCGATCCGGAAACTCCGGTGCCTGGTGTCAGTGAACTCGACAATGCAGAACCTGCCTGCCAGGAAGTCTTTCATCACTCCGGATGGAGGAAGGCTTATGTTTATATCTTTATTGCAATTGAAGCAGCGGCCCGCCTCTGAGGATTCCGGTACCGGAGTAAAATCAAACTCATCGGCCATGAACCGATAGACATCCTGGCGCATGCTGGTCACCGGATAGACTTTAATCTGAATGGAAAGTTCTTTCATATTAGGATATTTATTTGTAATTCAATAAGTTCGCCACGCATAGGACATTTTGTCCTCCATTTTGGGACAAAATGCATAGTTCGGTCGGTAATTTTTTAGCTGTTTTTTAACTTCTTTTTGTATTCGCGGCGCTTTTTCCGCTTGCGGATGTTCTCCCGCCACCGATAGAAGTTCTTCAGCAACGCATCCTCGCTGATGCTGTCTATGCAATACGCACATAGGAAATTGTGAACGATATCGAGATTGTTCAGCTCATGTCCGTTCAAGTCGTTCTCGTCCATTGCCGTATGAAGTTCCCGGTTGAACATCCTGCGTATTTCCGTTTCTATAATTTTGGCCGCCCGTGGGGACAGATAGTTATACACTTCCGGATTCTTGCCGATACGCCTCTCCGGGAGTATGATAGTCAGATTACCGTCATCTATGGGAGACTGGTTCTGATGGCGCCGTGACATCAGCGTCCATATCACATGGTACAAGTCCGTATTGTCAGGAATACGGAAAGGCTCATCCGCACCGTTGTTGTACTTCCCGCGCAGATATTCAGCAAGGTAAGGTGTAATTGAAATACTCGTCGTAATCATGCTCATTTCCTTAAAAAAATTTTTTGAAACCGTTTTTGTTTATTTTTGCTTCCAACTGTCCTACAGTCCAACAGAATTATTAAAGTTACTGATTATTATTTAATTATACAAATTTACTATAAAGAAAATACTGTTGGAGGACGTCCAACACGTCCAACAAGCCGCATTTTTTGCCGTTTTTGTTGGACGGAGCCAGTTGGATGGTTGAAAAATGGCAATCCAACACGTCCAACAGCGTCCAACAAGACAACGCCATTGTAGTATATATATATGATTAAATAGAAAATATATACTACTATACAACAGAGAGTTACATTTTAAAATTCTTTCTCTTGTTGGACTGTTGGACTGTTGGACGCCTCTTTTGAAATATTTTCTTTTCAAAACTCCCTCTATATTGCTTATCTTTTTATTCCAGGGGGTCCGGGGGATGGAGTAGGGAAGTATCATAAGATACCAGGAGGATGAAACCGAACGAAATGTCCGTAAATCAGAATATAAAAAAGCATTTATTCCCGATGGGGCGGCCACCGGGAATAAAGCATAAAGTTGATGTGAAAGGTGCAAGTCAAGAAAAGTATGCCGGAAGTACCATGGCATCCGGATAACGGTTGATGAACGAAAGCATGTTCCGCTCACGTTTCCGTTCCTGGCACCTCTTATGGTAAGCACGTTTCTTCCGGTATCGTTCCAGCAAATCGACCAGCAAGTGCTCATAGTCTTCAGCACCGATCGTATAGTAGATGCCACTGATATTGAACACACTGGTGATGGCAACACCGTTCGTACGGCGCTTGCGAAGAATACGGATGGAGAAATCTTGCAAATCAATTCCCATACTGTGGAAATACTCGTAAGGGGTGAGTGTGGAGATGTTGATGCCCGTTTCGTGGGCGGACGTTCCAAAGCTGTTGTTGGCAGCGGTGGAAACTTTTGCATTGTCAAGCATAACAATAAGTTTTTAAGATGAAAGTATCCGTGCCTTTCCCGCTGCTTATCACATCCAACAAATGCTGTGGGCGCATTAACGCTCCACACGGGGGTACACGGATACCATATATGGTACACAATATGTCTGGGCATAAAAAATGCCTGCACCGAAAATGCAAGCTCGCTGCCCGCATTTGTTGGATTATGTATGATAAGCATTGCAAACATAGCGATTATTTTTGAATTGTGCGGCATTCTGTCCGGAATATTTTTTAGAAATCTATTTTCAATTGCCTACTCTCAATATCGTAATCATTCATTGTCAATGAACGCAATTGTTTTAGTTTGGCCTCGGCCTCCGAAAGTATATTCTTTGCAGTGCGAAAGTGTTCTTTGGCATCATCTACAATCGAAAGTTGGCGGTCTATCTCAATTTGCTTTTGTTCTACAAATTGGGCACGGGCGGTGAAATGCAGGAACAGGGCATGATAACATTCGTGCTGGTATTTTATTAACGTAGGTTTTGCATCTTCGTTTACATTGGCCGGATTTATTGTAAAAAGCCAACCGAAGATAAATTCCAATGGAAGGCACAACATTTCTCGCTGTTTTCCATCGGCGGCAACCATTACCCTCAGGGTAACAGTTGAAGAGAGAATCGGATGTTCTTTTATCTTGGTCGTCTGTCTCTCGTAAGCAATGCCCAACGCCTCGCAGATAGGGCGGATGGGTACCATTTGTTCGTCACTCGTAGATACTATATCTACATTGTTCACTCTTGCAATAATCTTTGTTTCCATAATCTGTTCGTTTTAAAAGTTGGCAATCTTTTGGTTCTTATTCTCCGGTGACCTTTTCCGTTTCCCTGGTCATTTCTTCAGCTGTGAACGGTAGATTCAACTGGCGGTTGTTCGCCCTCCAGTCCTCGATGGTGAGCTTCATCACCTGATTCAGTTCAGACTTTGCCTCATTCATCAGTTTCTGTGCATCCTTGAAGCGGCGCTGGCACTCCTGGTACTCGGTCACTTTCTTCTCCATGACCTCCTGTTTTTGTTTGAGGAAGGTCTGCGGTTCGGTGAAGTACTCGAACAATGCTTTGTAGCACTCCGTCTGATAACGCAGGACGGCCTCTCTGGCATTTTCGCTGACTTTGGACGTGTCGATGGAGAAGAGCCAGCCGAAGATGTACATGTAGGGAATGGCATACATATCATACGTCTTTCCATCCTTTCCAGTTGCGTGTATCATACACGCAACTGGACCGAGTATTTCATTCCGTTCGATGCGTTGTTTTTGGCCGTTTGCATCAATGCCCAGTGCCTCGCATATCGGTCGGATGGGCACCAGTTGCTCGTCACTCGTAGACACGATGTCCACATTGTTCACTCTCGTAATAATTTTTGTTTCCATAACTCGTTTTTTAAGTTTATAATAAAAATCAGAACTTCAGCTCCTGGGGGGCACCGATTGCTCCGATAGGGTCATTGTCGGGATTATCGTCAACACGGGATTCTTCAGAACCGCGTTGCAAATCAATGCTATATAATTCTCTGAAAATTTCGTAGTTGATAGCTATGCAACTGGAATTGGTACACTTCTTCTCAACTTTACGCACCATGTCATTGTTAAGCTTTACCGGAATTCCGGTTTCATTGGGAGTATCTTCCTCGAAACCGCCGCGTGGTACCTCCACGACTTCATACCAATTGAACCGGCGTGCATGGACAAAGCCCAGATAACTGGGATGGGAGCGGAGGTTCTGCTCGATGGTCGACTGCGTTGAGTCTTCCTGGTTATATGAAGAACGTGCGTACTGCGTATAGATGGTACTGACGCGTAGGAATAACACGCGGGTTCCTGCAGGAATAGGAACCTCCTTTTTCTCTCCTCCGGGCAGCTTGATGGTGATTCGTTCCGGTGTATCAATGGCGAAGTCCCTGCCTTCCCTGATTGCCTTGGTATCAATCATCACATCCATAGCCTTGAAGAATGTGGCCAGTTTATCCGTCTTGGAAATCAGTTCCACCTGGAATTTGATTTTATCGCAGGCTATTTTAAAAAAATCCTCATAGGTGAACGGTAATTTCAACTCTGTATAATCCTCAATCAGTCTGCATGTCGCCAGAAACAATGATGCAGTCTTCATGAGGCGGTCAATCTCACCGGCATTTATCAGCGCCTGCTTCAATTCATCATAGGATTTCTGCTTCAGTGCCCGGAAATGCTGCATTACCAGCGGACGCAGCTGAAGGACTTCAAAGAGGACATTCGACAACCCGATTTTGGCCGGATCCTCTATATCCTTGAGTTTGTTGAAAAGCTCCACTTCCTCCCTGGTCCGGTTTTTCGGTTTGGGGACTTCGCAGACTATAATACGTGACATGAGTGCATTGTCATCACGTTGGGGAGTTTCCTGGCCGCAAATGACAACCGGCGCGTACACCTTGTCGTTTTCTATCTCCTTGCCGGATGTGCCTTTACGCTTCTGTCTTCCATCGCCATCATATACTATTCCTTTAAGTGCCTGGAACTTTATATCTGATATATCTTTATTGTTGTATTCATCAAGGACAACCGGAACATCCCGGAAAGTGCTCATCAATGTGGACATGGCTGCATCGGTACCGATGTTCAGGTTGAAAATCGGTATCTTGGGAGAAATGAACAGGGAACGGATGGATATCGCAATCTGTGTTTTTCCGGATGACATCGGTCCCATAAAGAATGGTGCTGTAAACAAACGGTCTATGCAGTGTATATTGCTTCGGAAAGCGCACATGATGGCAAAGAGAATGGCCCATTTCCCGTTGTTATTGATTTTATATACACGGTCCATCAGTGAGGCCCATTCGTCGAAAGTACAACGTTTGTCTATAGGGATTTCCTTATAGACAAGCTGTGAAATAAGTTCATACTTGTCGGACTGCTTGCCGGAACCGGCATATATGGTGGAGAATGCCGGTAGATAATAGTTCTTGCCATTGTGGGTGACCACTCCAAGCTCATTCACCGCATCAAATCTCGGTATTCCGTCAACAACATGGAAGATGCCGTTGGCAAATGCAAAAAACTGCTGGTCTTCCCGTCGGGAAAAACCGTCTTCTTGCTGGTTTCCGTATGTGATAATTTCTCTACAAGTAATATAATTATTGCTCATATATGTGCGTATTTTTTCCCAATGTTTTTCTTCACCATTGTAGAAATTTACAGCTTCCAACATTACTAACTTTTCTACAAGAGTGCTTTTCTTGGCTAAAACCTTGGAGTTTACCTCAATATAAAGTGGCGTTTTGAATTTACGACGATTTATTCTAAGGACACGCTTGTTTTCCTCGTCGTTATCTGAGTAAATATGCAAGAGTGGAATCATGTAGAAGTCACCCACCAAAGTGTAACCCGACTTTTCATTCTTGAAGAGATAGCATACTGGCTCCCCCTGCTTGTTGAGTTTCGGATAGTAATTGAATTCTTGAAACATCTGCAGATATTCCGGATTGTCCTGGACATAACGGGGAAGTTCGTTCGGATCATAATTATCTTCAATATAATCGTCGTCTGTCCGCTGTGCATTGATGAGCATGCGTGACTTACGTTTGGCCAGGTAAGGTCTGACTATTTCATTCAAGGCTTGCTTGGTCAGTCCCAGGCAATTCTGAAAGTAGGTAAAGTTGATGATGCGTACCGAATCTTCCGCGTAACTGATTATTTCAGCACAACGTTCGATATAGGAAGTACGTTCGCCATTATAGGTCTTAAAAAAACATTTGTGCAGGAATACGTAGAATTTCACAAAGCTGAAAGTCTCGATGATATCGTTTGCCTCCCCATCCATGTTTTCCTCGTCGTCACTTCCTTCCTCATCATTATCATCCTGGACATCCCGTTCGACCGTTATGGTGATATTGGAGAGCCCGGCACGGAAAATGGCAGATAATCCGGCAAGGTAACCGGATTCCGTACCGTCCTTTGCAATGGTAAGGCCATCGCTGTCAGAGGTGAACATCTGGCTTGCCTGACGCAACTGCTGTATGTCGTTCATTCCAGGAATGCCATGGACGTATGCTATGGGGGCATCTCCATACAAGGTGAGGAACTCCTGATAATTCGATGTCAGGATGCAAGGCTCATTCCCGCTACGTGCCTCCGCAATCATATCGATACCATATATGCCGGGAGCCATCTTGTCTTTCTCCTTGATGGAAGCTGTCTTCCGCTGCCGCAAGATGGAATTCACTTTCCGCTGGATGACTTCCGTGTTGCAGCCGAAAATCCCGGCCATTATCTCTATGCACTTGAGAAGAAGCGTTTCCGAAGGGATGACAGATATGAGGGTTGAAAGCCGTTGCATTGCCTCTTCCTCTCTGTTTGGGTCGGTTCCGGGATTCTTGCCTCGTAAGGAGATGGCAAAATATTGAAGGAAATTCTGTTCCCGGTTTGCAAGCCATTTTCCGGTTTCAAGTTTCTGCTCCTGGGCAATATTATCAGGATCCTTCCCTTCAGGAAGCGGAACTGCACTGACCTGGAAACCCGTACGCAGAAAAGCCTCACAGTTGACCAGTGACGCTTTCAGCCCGGCTGCATCCGCATCATATACAAGTATCACGCGATGGGTGAACCGGCCAAGCAGCTGTATCTGTTCCGGAGTCAGTGCGGTTCCGCTGGTGGCAACGGTATTGCAGACACCGAACTTGTGCATGGACATGGCATCGAACTGGCCTTCGACTATATACGCACAATCATATCTTGCAATGGCAGTACGTGCCTGGTACAAACCGAAAAGGTGAGTGCCTTTCTTGAACAACGGCGTGTCCCCGGTATTGACGTACTTGCCGGTGTTTTCCTGCGGGGTCAGCCAGCGTCCAGTATATCCGTTTATGTTGCCCTTGATATCAAAATAGGGAAACATGATGCGGTCCTTGAAAGTGTCGAAGGTGAAGTTCTTCTCGCTTCTCTTCAGGATGTCCGTTTCAAGCAGCTTCTGTTCGGAAAATCCGGCTGCAAGCATCTCCTTTTTAGCCAGGTTGCCTGCCGGGGCATATCCAATTCTGAAATCCTTCAGGACCTTGTCATCCAGGCTGAACCCTCTGTCATGCAGATAAAGTTGCGCCTCCGGAAGATGCTTCTCGAAAAAGAATGCAGCGCCTTTCATCGCTATACGCTGCGCTTCACGTTCTTTTACCCTGGCCGTTTCCTCGTCGGACATCACCCGTTCCGGAAGAGAGAGTCCCGCACGGCCGGCCAGCCAGGTGACAGCCTCGTTGAATGACATGTTCTCATGATCCTGGACAAACTGGATAACATCCCCTCCCTTACCGCAGACGAAACACCTGTATGTCTGTCTTGACGGACTGACGGTCATCGACGGATGCCGGTCCGGATGAAACGGGCAGATCCCTATATAATTGATACCTCTCTTGTGAAGGGATACAAACTGGCCGATCACGTCCGTAATCTCGTTGGCATCCTTTATTCTCTGTTTTAATTCGTCATCAATCATTGTTCTTCAAATATGCAAAGTTGACGCGCTGCGAATGCCTCCTCCAGTGTTATACCGAAATACTTCGACAACGCGATATATTCTTCTTGGTTTATATTTTTTCGGCCATAGAAAATATCCCACCAGCGCATCTGGTTGATGCCTACCTCCTGGTAGAAGGCACGGTTGGGCATGAAATTTTCCGGATGCCGGAATTTCAGTCGGAGAATCTCCTGCACCAGATTCCGCTTGACTGTCTGTCCCACTACAATATGCTTCCGGTGCATATATAACTGTACAGCCAATGCGGATCTTCCCAAATGCTCCGCCATTTGTTCCAATGTCTTCTTATTGACATTTTCCCGGACGTATCTGTCCTCATCGGGTTGCCATCTTCCATTGTTCATAGCTTTCTTTCCTCCATATCTGTGTATAGTCTTCATTGAATTCGTATTCAGAGTGCCCGGTGATATAGCAGCAACAGAATTTGATAAATAGTTCCTGCTGCTCCGGTATGACCGAGCCCCCGATATCATAGTAATGCATGACCTTGAGCTTGTCGAGGGCACTATATACCCTCGTTTCAAACTCAAGAAAAGCGTCGACGCCAAGCTTCTCCAAGAAACGGTCTATCCAATCAAGATTTTCCATTCTATATTTCAATAGGCTTTCCATATCATCAAGGACGTTATCCGCTCCTACAGTTCCCGCGTTTCCTTCAGGCTCCCAATGAACAAGTTCATCAGTCTCGCATATAGTCCGGAAGCTTCCTTCAGATTATCCGGATTCTTGCTGGTAAGATGCACCTTCATATTATCCTTGGAGTAGTCATGGCATATAGCCAAGTGCAGCTCCCGGTTCCGGTCATCAACTACCGAGACCTTCACTTCCTCCACCACACTCCCCAGTTCTGAGGCATCCAACCACAAATATGACTTTTCATCTGTCTTCAGATGGCAGTACCGATGTACCTTGCCACCTTTACGAATTAACTCCACTTCGACGATTGTCGCTACTTGATTGGTACGCAGAATGCGTACCTTCTGACCTTTTTTCATTGATATTTCTTTTTTATTCATTACTTTTTAGTTTTACGC
This sequence comes from Bacteroides muris (ex Fokt et al. 2023), assembly GCF_024704895.1. Classification (NCBI taxonomy): domain Bacteria; kingdom Pseudomonadati; phylum Bacteroidota; class Bacteroidia; order Bacteroidales; family Bacteroidaceae; genus Bacteroides; species Bacteroides muris (ex Fokt et al. 2023). Next base: position 37,550 of record NZ_JAMZEE010000038.1, read on the forward strand.
TAATAAATAATCTATTGTTATTAAAAACTCATATGCTACTCGCGGGTCAATCGCATTTCCGAGGGCGTGAGTTCTGTCCATCCAATTGGGAATCCCATAAACCACTCCATCCAGCCCGGAGTAATATCGGAGGGATTGAACCCAGCTCTCGAAATGTGTGCAGTCAGGTAATTGCTTTTTCGTTTGTCTGAATGCTTTAAAATGCTCTCCCGACGTAACTTTATCCTTTTTGCTTCCGAAGCTGTTAAGGCAGGCAACAATCCAAACTCGCTTCCTTTCTTGAAAAGAGTCCTTACCCGCAGCTGGAACAATAAACGGTTGTACTTCGTAGCCTTCACTTTCCAAATCAAAGCACACTTGCTCGAAGACCACTCCGTCTGCGTTACTAATAAGTCCTAGAACATTTTCAGCGACGACCCATGTCGGCCGACATTCTTGTATAACTCGATACATTGGCGGCCATAAAAAGCGGGGGTCTTCTTGTCCCTTTTGGAGTCCGGCATTACTGAACGGTTGACAAGGGAATCCTCCGGCCACAACATCAACGTTGCCTCTATATTTCTTTGCATTGATTTCATTTATATCTCCATATTTGGGTACATCAGGAAAACACTTCTTTAAAACTTGCAAACAAAACTCATCTATTTCAGACTGAAGTAAGATATCCCATCCGAGGACATCGGCTGCCAAGTCAAAACCACCAATGCCGGTGAATAGGCTTATCATCTTTCTTGTTTTATTCATTACTACTTAGTTTTACGCTAATTCTACAATAGTAAATTCAACTAATTCAGAGGGAAAAATATCAAGAGTTCGCTTTTTACCTTCAGGTAAAACTGAAACTCTTGCATTACCTAAATATTGAAATATACATTGTTGATATCGGTTAAGAACCTTAAATCGCTTTCCATTCTTCTCAATCACCATTCCTTTACTAACAGGTCTTCCTGTTGAATCAACCAACCATTTATCCAGAAAAGATTCCTCCAATTGAGCAATTTTTTGTTTAAGCGGAGCAATCTGTTTTTTATAAGCATCTTCAAAAACTTTAATTTCTGAATAAATAGCTTGTACCTCTTTCGTGAGTTGTTCAGCATCTGCAATGCGGTTGCTGTATTTATCATCTGATTCTTTCATATCTGTTCTGGTTATATTTAAAGTTCACGCATCAACAGAACATCATTATAAGCATCTGCATCTATTTTTTTTGAGCAGATGCTTTTAATTTTGAATCCAGCTTCTAAAATATCAGCAAGATCTTTATCTGATAAGAAAGAACTCCTTATCTCAACGTATTCACCAGGCATTGTCAAGCCTACAATCTCTTTTTGTATCCAATACCTAACCCACCTATGTGCGCTTAGGAGATTGAAGATGATTTTCTCTATATTCATATTTATTCGATTACATTACAAAACATGTACAACAATATGCTCCACTTTCAGGCATTCCCCCGAAGTCAACCCTAATACACAATTCTCCACAAATGACAAATGGCTTATCGCTTATCACTTTACCATAGACACCATAATGTTCGTGAAATACCTCAAAACCCGGTTTCATTGAGTCCAGTGCCTTTTTCATTTTTTCGGAGGTATAAACGGTTATCCATCTGTTTGCATAATTGTAATAAAGCAGTCCGACACCGAGAGAATCGCACATCTTCAATACGGTTTCTTCTACCTGCTGCCTGCTGAAGACAACGCTGGTCTGCAGCTTCTGCACCTTAACGTCCGGAAATTTCTTTTTGAATGTTGTTTTGGTTACCATGATTCTTATTATTAGATTGTTATAACTCTTTAAATTCCTGCTCCATCCGGCACTTTCTCACGTAAAGTCCATCAATAATGTACTG
>NZ_JAMZEE010000039.1:0-38985 GCF_024704895.1 Bacteroides muris (ex Fokt et al. 2023)
ATCAAAGAACTCTTTGGCATAGTGGCAGAAGCCGCTTAGCCGATATGGTGAATTTTTAACGGACTATTATATAATAAGATTCACTGAATTTATTTTTATCTAAGTGTTTATATACTTCGATAATATTTTAAAGTAAATTAGTTATGAAAAAGATCATGCCCATTATTTTTTTATTGCTATCCTTAATCTCTTGCAACAAGGATGAGGAATGTAAAATGGAGGAAAAATTGGATTTATATCAAACATATTGGGAGGGAACTTTATTCTATAGGTCGTCTGGTGTAGAAAATAAATTAGATATAAAAGTTACCTTTGAATCGACAATTGTTGGCGAATATGCAATAGAGGATATGAACTCGAATATTCCATATTCAAGTAAATCAATATTTCAATATGAGGTGAAAGATAAAATAATAAATATTAGTGATGGCTACAAGAACATATTAGTAGGAAAATGGTGGATTATCAGACATGAAGATGGCAATTTGATTTTGCAAAAGAATATTAGCGATAAAAACAATGGCTGTGAATTATGTTTAACCAAAAAAATATAGTATGAAAACAAATCTCACATTTTCTCTTTTGTCTTTATTTTTGGTGTACGGATGTATGTGCAATGAAGAAATAGACGATTGCCTAACACAATCTGCACCTTTTACAGAATCAATTACTGTACTTAAGGAGAGGGATTCAAAATATCCCTTGATTTTTCCAGAAAGGAAAACTGCTACAAGAAGCTTATTAACAACTGAAGTCAAAGACTATTTAGGCTGTTCATATAGACTTGACAAATTTCCTTTAGGAACTGCAATCAATATTGGAAGTCCTATCATTGATATCAATAAGATTAGAAAGGAAGAAGGCTTCTATGTACAAGACCACTATGTTGGAATACAAGAAATGGAGCCGTTCTCTTATTCAACTTTTGATAGATATACACTCAAATCAAAAGATACCGAAAAAGTTACGACCGGATTTAATATAAATGTTAAACTTTTCTCTTTCGGCAATAAAAAAACTGTTGAAGAAGTATTTACAAAAGATGTCATTAATGAAAGCAAAAGAGTATATGGACAATTGGATGTTTCAGTCTTGGGCGTAAGACACAAATTGTCAATATCGTCAAATTTAATAAAAAAAATCAAACTCAACTATCTGAACAAGACTTTCCTTGATGAGCTACACTCCCTTACTATGAAAGAATTTATTAATACATATGGCTCATTGGTTCTTGTGGACTTTTATTCAGGAGGCAGACTTACCGCATTATATTCTGGAATATATAATAGCAATGATGTTACTGAAACAAAAGAAAAGAATATTGATCAAGATATCAAGGCGACTTTTGGCAGTAAAAAAGACACAGTTGATGTCACAACAAGTATTGGATTAGGAAGAGATTACTATAGAGAAGAGGCTACTTCACAAAAAATAAGTGGTATGAAACTATCCATAAAAGCCATAGGCGGTAATCTAAATTATGCAGTATTTAGCGCACCACAAGACATTAAAGATGTAAATATAGACCTTTCTAAATGGATGGCTTCGTTAACACCTGAGACTTATAATATGATTGACATTGAAAATGAGGGGTTGTTACCTTTGTCAGAACTCATCTCTGAGATAAATCGTAAAGCTTCTATTGACATTTATCTCCAGAATGGAGAAACTGATGGACCAGCTCAGTTCATAGAACCGTATATTGAAATTATACGGCGAAAAGTACAAGGACTTACCGTTCTATACAGTTCATTGGTTTCTAAAACTGATGATCGAATACTTTTAACGACAGATAACATAACAAATGAAACAGAATCAGGACAAGAAAAAAAGATACAAGAATTAGTCAATACTCATAAAAAGGTTTATGGATTGAAAACTGTTTTAAAAGAAGTAGATAGTGATTTGGGTCCACTTATGCCATCTTATTATATGGACTTTGCAAGATACGATGTTAATCAATTTAAGAAATATGTAGATAAAGAAAATAATATGATGTATTTGATATGTGACGGTCCCACAAAAAAATCAAGCTTATCAACTTTTGCAAGGATATTAAGTGGCAATTTATTAGATACAAGTCGCAATGCTACTTCTATCGTGGAAGGTACAGTATGTTGGTCTCTTTATGATTACGAAAAGACTTTAAAATTATATGGACTAACAGATTTTGTAAATGGTTTACCGGAAGTAACTGTAGATAGAGAAGATTTATTAGACTATACAATTTTTGGTCTCTAAAATAAAACAGAAGAGAAGGCAATTAATAACTAACTATTATGTCTTCACTTTTTAAAATTAAGCACTTGACAATAGTTGGATTTTAAGTAAAGGGCTAGAAAAACATATCTAGTCCTTTGTTTTTTCTTTTTCAATACTAACTAAAAAACAAAGTAGAATGAAAAATGTAATTGATGTTCAAAAGTTTAAAGAATAAGTGTTTTGTCAGTTTTTTTACAACATCCCTTCGGGTTATGCACTATACTCATACTTCATATAGGCTTCCGTCTCTGACTAACCGATTTTTACTTTGAGATAGCAGACATACAAGGAATATAAATAAAGAAAAAGAGAACTATCATTATGCTATGTTTTCCGTATTTATTTTGTCTTCGATAATATGAGCAATTGTTTTTTATGCTTTGATTGTAATGCAATATCGAGTTGAATGTTACAATTCCATCATATAACAAACCTGCCGTTCAATGATATTTTCCTAATTTTACCGTCTCTGAAAGTATTGTTTTCCTTATATTTGAAGAAATAATACTCATAACAAGAGCGTCAATATTAAAACAAAAACGTATATTTGCAAAGTCCAATCGGAGAAATGGTTGGATTTATATGGAAAGCGTTTTTTGCTTCATCCCAAGACTGAAAATTCGCCAAATTTTTACCATAAGGGATAGAAGGCAATATTGACGCTCATTTCTGTTTGTATATGTATGCGTGTAGCTTTTATGCTATACTCCTTACATATCATTCAGCGTGAGGAGTATTGTTTCTTCGTTCATTTTATGGTAGGGTGTTTGGCGATACCTCAGTTTTGATGAACATAGACAAGCCTCACGCTTTCTTTTATTCAATAAACTACTACTCGGAGGCTTGTAGTAATAGGAGATTAAACTATGAAGCCAATTTTTCCTAATCCCCAAATGCCACTTAATCAAAAATGTCTTCTTTTCTATTTTTTTCAGAAGATAATGAAAGAGGATATTGAAAACTCCAAATCACAATGTAATACTGATTGGGAATGGAAAGATCTTTGGTTCGAAAAATGGAAGATTCAGACTGAAGACTTTCTCAAATCTAAAAAAAGTGCGATTGACAATCTTCTAGTTCTAAAAAATCCAACTGATAAACTCAGTATGATTGTGGATAATTTGGATTTCCAACTCTTGTATGATAGTATCAACAATGAGCAGTCTAACCTGAATAAATCTTGGGGACTTGATTTATATAGTCAATGTGAAAAATTTGCTCCCTTTGATTGGTTTACTCTACTTCAAAAAGAGAAGAGAAGAGAAAAGAAGTGGCATGAGAAACTATATAAATGGATTCAATCAGTAACACCAAATCTTCATCTTGATTCAAATAGTCAAAAAGAATCTTTAATCGAGATTGCCAAATGCTTAAATCTCTCTATATATCCAATCCCCTAGTTGTTTGAATTTGCAAAAATAAGAAGTGAATAATTTGATTGAAATATGTTTAATATGAGAACAAAAAAACTATATTTATTTCCATTGTTTACACTACTGCTTTTTGTAGTATGTTCGTGTAAGGATGATAATAACGATCCTACACCTCCCGAACCTTCTCCAGAAATCACAATACCAAGTTCGGAGAATCTAAATCCCGTACTATCACAAGAAGGTGGTACGGTGAGTATTTCATTCACTGCTACTGCTGATTGGACTGCATCTTTAGTCAATACCCGTGCCGAAAGTTGGATTGCTGTTACTCCTTCTTCCGGCAGTAAAGGTAAAAATGAAATAACTATAACTGCAACAACCAATGAAACATACGATGAACGCAATGCAACAGTTGTATTGAAATGTGGAACAGTCAGCAAAAATATTGTCGTAACCCAGAAACAGAAAGACGCTTTAACCGTAACCTCTTCCAAATATGAAGTGGATAGTAAGGGAGGAAGTATTAGTGTAGAGGTGAAAGCTAATATTAACTTTGAGGTTGAAGTAAGGGCTGATTGGATTAAACAGCAAACCGAAAAGACACGTGCTCTTACTACAAGTAATCTGAATTTCACCATAGAACCTAATGAAACTGGAGATAAACGAGAAGATGAAATTATAATCAAGAGTGGAGGACTATCGGAAACGATTAAGGTTTATCAGGGATTTGAGGACTTTATAACTTTAACGAAAAAGGATTTCACTATTCCAGAAGAAGGTGGAAATGTGGATATTGAAATAAAAAGTACATTTAATTATGAGGTTAAAATGCTCCCCGATGTAGTAGATTGGATTACAGAGGTTCAAAGCTGTGCGGTTTCTACCCATACACACCATTATACTGTATCTCCTAATGATACCTATGATTCTAGGGAAGTAAAGATTGTATTCTATGATCCTAAAGATAAGAATGTGGCTGATACTGTAACCATCAGCCAATTACAGAAAGATGCTATAGTATTGGCACAGAATGAATATATAATGGAAGTAGAAGGAGGAGAACTGGACTTTACGGTGAGTGCCAATGTCGAGTTTAAGGTTTCCGTATCCTCAGACTGGATTGCACAGATCACTACCCGTGGATTGATTGACAAGCGATTGAAATTTGTCGTGAAAGAAAATACAAGTGATGAGAACCGTGAAGCTGTGATTACAATTTCCAATGATAAGTTGGAGCAGCATATCAAAGTGATACAAAAAGGGAAAAATGTATTCAGTATAAAACAGAAGGAATATACCGTCTCTGCTGTGGGTGAACAGATACAAGTGGAAGTGACAGCCACCGGAAGATACTCCATCCAAATGCCAGAGGTAGATTGGATTACGGAAGTTACTACAAAAGCAACTGTTGCCAATACTCATGTCTTTACCATCACAGCTAATGAAGGATATGATGAACGTTCAGCTGAGATAACCTTCATTGACGGAGAAAGCGGATTGGCTGAAACGGTAAAAGTGATCCAGAAGCAACAGGATGCTATTTTTATAGGGCAAGATGAATATACTCTCGGATGTGAAGGAGGAACTATAGAAATCAAGGCAGATGCAAATGTAGAATATACAGTTACCACTTCTGAGAATTGGATTGAACAGATTACTACCCGTGCTTTATCAACCGGAATTTTACGGTTTACAATTTTAGCAAATGACAGTGAAAGTCAAAGAACAGGAAGTGTAACTTTGACTGGTGGTGACATAACTAAGATTATTGTTATAAGACAAGCAGGAAAAGATAGTACAAGTGGTGGTATTGACGATATGCCTACTCAACCATGGTAAACTTTATAAATGAAAAGAGATTATGGACAAGATGAAATATATAATTCAGATATTGGTCGCTATAACTTTATTGGGCTGTACCGATGAAGAGATATTCAAAAGTAAAGGCGATATAGAAGTTACAGCAGGATTTGCAAAAACACGTACCACTTTTGTAGAGGATGACGGAATAACACATGTTACTTGGAATACGGGAGATGCTATCGGATTATTTACGAAGGAACAGAATAACCTTCAATATACAGCTTTGAATGATGGTGATGAAACAAAGTTTGGTACTTTAGGAGAAAAAATAACAGCTACAGAAGGAGAAAAGGTGTATGCTTATTATCCTTGGATAGGAGGTTCTGAAAATCCGCAAAAAATGAAATTGCCTGACATACAGTTCCAAAGCTATAATAATAACAGGTTTGATTTCATATATGCTTCGAGTTCTGTAAATGACAGAAAAGTGTCATTACAATTTAAGCATCTCTTTGCTTTCATTAAAATTACTCTTCCTGTCGATATTCTTTCTGTAGAAGGAGATAATAGATTGGGATTTTATGTAAGCTCGTCAGAAAATATTGCTTTTCAGGATCTCTATAATGAAGGAAAGGTCTATTTCGACATGGAAAAAGAGGAAATTGTTGCAGAACAATTGTCTCAAAATTTGCGATATCATATTTCTAATGGTCCATTGGAGGGTCAACAAGAGATTACATGTTACATTGCCATCCTTCCACAAACGGAGGATGCTGAACTGATAGTATCCAAACAGAACGGAGACCCCTTGTTAGTAAAGAATGTACCAACAGGAGGTTTCAAAGCGGGTAACGTATATACGTTATATTTGAATGGGGATGAAGTTGAAAATATGAAAGCAAGAGAACGGGAAGCTTTGGTTGCACTCTATAAAGCTACTAATGGGGATAATTGGACAAATAATACAAACTGGTGTAGTGATAAACCGATTCATGAGTGGTATGGAGTCGGAGTAGATTCGTATGAGCTTGAAAGAGTTAATAGGCTTTTTCTATCAAATAATAATTTATCTGGTGTGATTCCGGAAGAAATTGGAAACTTAGAAGGTTTGAAAGAACTCTATTTTGATGGAAATAATTTAAAAGGTTCCATACCAGAAAGCATTGGAAATCTAAAAGGACTTAAAAAATTATGGCTAGGTGGCAATGCTTTGATTGGTTCTATTCCTGAGAATCTTGGGAATCTTATAAATTTAGAAATACTGGAGTTAGGTGGTAACAATTTGACTGGCTCTATTCCGAGAAGTATTGATGCTTTAAAAAAGGCTAAGCTTATATTATTGGCACATAACCAATTAGAAGGTTCCATACCTGAGTGCTTTGCAAATTTATCAAATTTGGTTGACTTAGATTTATATGGTAATTGTCTTAGCGGTATTGTTCCCGAAAAACTATTGCAACATCCCAATTGGAAAAAATGGGATCCAGAACTTGACATCTTATCCCAACGCCCCGGCTATATTTTGCAAATAGAAAACCTTTATGCTTCTACAGACTTTTCAAAAGACGGAGAAGTGGTTGCATTACAAACTCATTCAAAAGGTAATGGTATAACTATAGTGATGATGGGTGACCAGTTCGTAGATACAGATATGGAGAATGACGGTTTATACGAAACAAAAATGAAAGAAACGATGGAGCATTATTTCTCCATAGAACCATTCAAATCATTACGGGAATTATTTGATGTAATAATGATTAAGGCTGTATCCAAAAATAATATGATGACTGGAGAAACTGCTTTTTCATCAAAAGTTACCTCAAATTTTGAAATAGATAAAGATAAATGCATGGAATATGCCAAAAAAGCAATAAGAAGAGATAATTTGGATAATGTACAAGTCATAATGGTACAAAACTGTTACGTGCCTATAGCCAATACTTTCTTGTATCAAAATGGATTCTCCATTGCCAATTGTCCTTTTGGTACAGGTAACACAGATTCAAATAATTTAGCTCATCCTAATAGTGCTCGTAGTCTAACACTCCATGAAGCAGGTGGACATGGTTTTGGTTATTTATTTGATGAATATTTGCAAAGTGGAGCCGTGTCGGGAACTCCTTCGGAAGAATTCATTATATCATTTAATCAAGATTATATTAATTATGGTTATTATGCCAATGTGGATTTTATTAGTGATCCAGAAAAAGTTAGATGGGCACATTTTATAAAGGATTGCCGTTATCTGTATGAGGAAATTGGACTTTTTGAAGGAGCATATCTTTATAAAAAAGGAATTTATCGTCCGACCAATAGTAGCATAATGAATAGTGGTGGTAATCGAAGTAATTTATTCAATGCTCCAAGCCGTGAAGCAATCTATAAACGTGCCATGAAATTAGCTTATGGTGATTCTTGGACTTATGATTATGAAGAGTTTGTTAAGTTTGATGAACCTGGACGTTCTGAATGGATAAATGCTAATACAAGGTCAGCGAATGAAGAAATGATGAAAAATTACAAACATATTCCACCTAAAATCTTTAATTATCCGGCAGTAGTAAAATAACAACTGAGATAAATATACAAGTTTAGTAATTGAATAATCATAACGTTAAATTATATGAGAAATAATATTTATAATCTTTTGTCACTATTTATACTACTATCTTCAGTAGTATGCTCTTGTAAGGATGATGAAGAACCAATAACTTTATCAGAACTAACATTCCCAAGTACAGAAAACTTAAATCCTATTCTCCCTAAAGAAGGCGGAGAAGCCAGTATTTCATTCACGGCCCTGTCAAAATGGGCGGTGGATATAATCAAGACAGAAACTAAGTCTACCGAAGAGGAGGAAGAAGAATGGATTATAGTAACGCCCGAACAAGGAGGGGCGGGGGAAGCAATTATAACAATAAAAATTCCAACCCCGAATGATACTTATACTGAGAGGGGTGCAACTATTAATCTGGTCTGTGGAGAAACAATCAAGAAAATAAATGTCATACAAAAAGGACGCTCGGAGAAAGATGATCTCGAAGAAGCCTTAAAATTAGAACGCAAAGCCTTGGTTGATCTCTATAAGATGACAAATGGTGATGGTTGGAAAAATAATTCAGGATGGTGCTCAGAGAAACCTGTATCCTCTTGGTATGGTGTTAGTACAGATGGTCAGGGAAGAGTCACCAGAATCAGCATGGATAGAAATAACTTAATTGGACGTTTTCCTGAGAGTATCGGAAATCTTAAGGAGCTTAGATACCTTAGACTTCATAATAATTACTTATATGGAGAACTCCCTGAGGGTTTTTATGATCTAACAAAGCTTGAGTATTTTCAAGTCAGTAATACTAATTTTGGTTCTGAGGGAGGTACGATTGTTATAGACCCTAATAATCCGGAAGCACCAACACTCGGAAGGAATCAGTTATCAGGGAGGATATCAGAGAAAATAGGAAATCTTAAGAACCTATGTGAATTCGGTGCTTGCCAAAATTGTTTTACAGGGGAACTTCCGAAGGCAATTTGGACTCTGACTAAGTTACAGGCATTATTATTGACTCACAATCATAATAATGAAACCGATGAATGTTTATATGGTGAAATTCCGGAGGATATTGGAAACTTAAAAAAGCTAAGACAACTTTGGCTGGATGGAAACAATTTCTCAGGTAAACTTCCAGAAGCAATAACGACCCTTGAAAGCCTGGAGGAATTAATAATAGGTTATAATTCTTTTACAGGAGAATTACCGAAAGAAATCGGAAATCTGAAAAGACTGAGACAGTTTACTTGTGGATATAATCTATTTACAGGTGAACTTCCTGAGAGTTTTTATAATTTAACTAACCTGGATTGTATAGATATTCGTGGAGTTGCTCGAGGTGGAACTGCTGTTGTTTGGGCTGACGGAGTTCATAAAGTAGTAAACTCTAATCAGTTTACTGGAGAAATTTCAGATAAAATTAAACATCTTAAGAAACTTGATAGTTTTTCGATTAGTGGGAATAAATTTCTTGGTAAACTTCCAGAGGGTATATATGAATTACCGAAGTTACGTGTTATTGATGTAAGTGATAATAATATTAGTGGAACTTTATCAGAAAAATTAGGAAACTTAAAGACATTAGAGAATTTTCAGGCTAGTGCTTGTTCATTAAGTGGTAAAATACCCGAAAGTATTCGAGAACTTAAAGAACTCCAAAACTTCATTATAGAGTTTAACAGCTTAGAGGGAGAATTACCTATAGGAATTACAGAATTACCTAAAATTACATCCATCTGGCTACAAGGGAATAACTTGACGGGAAACTTACCTGCTGGACTCAAAGAATGTGGCTTGGTTATTTTTGGGAATCGACTTAGTGGCATAATACCGAATGACATAGCTAGTTGGGAACGTTGGAAAACTTGTAATATAAATTCAGATGTTTTACAACAACAAGAAGGGTATGGGTTAAGCCTTAAAAATGACGGAACACAACATGTTTTTAAGAAAATCCGTGGTAACGTGAATATAGCTCCAAGAGTTTATCAAGTCGGAAATCAAAAAGTTATAGAAACAGAACAGGGAAGAATTAATATCCCACTTATACCTCAATAACAGCAATAGAATAATAATAAACCTTCAATACAGATAACGCACTAGGACATAAATCTTGGTGCGTTATTTTTTGTCCTTATTCCCAAATCGCTAAAATGCTATTCTCACCAGCTCAAATCCTTACTCCTGAAATATAAATCGCATTTATGTTCACCGATTTTATAAACAGAATATTAGGAGCTGAAAAAGTTTCTGTTTCTAATCGCTTGGAAAATGCTGAGCCAAGTGTAATCATGAAAAAAGACAGCACCAAACCTATCCCTGAAAAATACCAAAGAGACATAGAAGCGCTCCGACAGAAATATGGAGACGCTTTTAAAACCGGTCTCTGTATTAATCTTACACTTCAAGAGGCTTTATCAATCATGCCGAGGGAAAGGAGAAGAATTGATGCCTATTCCGGTCTTGTCTCTTATCTGAAAAAGGAATGGGACATGACATTATCCATTAAATCACAAAAAACTAAATCTAAAACATTATGAAGAACCACGTATTTATAGCAGGCGGAGCTGTATGTAATATCAACCAATCCAAAGAAGAAATCGAAGAGACCGTCAATATCGAACTTGAAGAGACAACAAGCGGCCTGGTGAAATTTGAGTATCAGAAAATTGCGGACAATGAAATTGTACTCATTTATCACCGGACCCTCAGTTATAACCTGGACTTGAAGGAAATTGCAGACTGCGACATGGCTATGGCATCCGGCGTGAACATTACAAACTTCTATCTTAAACCCTTAGGCAATCCGGTCATTTATCCTTTAAACCTGAGAGGAAGCCGGTTCTATTCCCCTGTACTTGCATTTATTAGATTCTATAAGAATTTGATGATTATGATGGAAGAAAGAGTGGAGGATATAACGATAGGGCTGAGTGAGGATAAATTAATAATGAAGATAACCTATTAAGCCAATGAATGTCTTAGTAGCATGTGAGGAAAGTCAAGCTGTTTGTCTGGCTTTCAGAAAACTGGGTCATAACGCTTATAGTTGTGACCTTCAGGAGTGTAGCGGTAGTCATCCAGAATATCATTTCAAGGGAGATATGTTTGATGTAATAGCCAATCGTGGTGGAACCTTGGAGAATGGAACCAAACACTTCCTTGACGGTAACTGGGATCTGGTCATAGCCCATCCACCCTGCACTTATCTTGCAGTCTCAGGTGCAAGATGGTATTATCACCCTGACGATAAGAACCTTCCTATAGAAGAGAGAAGACCACATCCGAAGTTCCCCGACAGAGCCAAAGACCGTGAGGAAGCAGTCCAGTTCTTTATGGATGTTTCAAGGATAGGAGTGGGTAAACTGGCCATCGAGAATCCGGTAGGTATAATGAGCAGCCGATGGAGAAAGCCCGACCAAATCATAGAACCTTGGATGTTTGGTCACGAGGCAAGTAAGAAGACTTGTCTATGGTTGAAAAACTTACCTCTCCTGATACCGACAAATATAGTTGGGAAAGGTGAGATCTATGTTTCAAAGAGTGGAAACAAATCTCCTAAATGGTTCACTGATATATTCTTCTCGGGTGTATCGCCTGAAGAAAGAAGAAAACTGAGAAGCAAGACCTTTCCAGGGATAGCGGATGCGATGGCTAATCAATGGGGTGGAAAGACAGTGGCATAGATGATAAGTGATTCGTTATTTGACATCCGATTAGTCCAATGCAGTTAAGGTGCAATACGATTTTTTAGATTCTTGAAGGTTAATGAACTTGCAAAAAACGCTGGAGTTTATTACATTTGAGAGAAGAAAACTCAAAAACATTAATATTGCTATATTCTTAAAATTTATATTTTGAGGGGAAAAAGACTATTCTTTATTAATATCACTATCTTTGTGTAAAAAGACATGTTATGATTAGATTGGTGAAATTGAATGAATATGGTAAGTCCGCTGTTGACTCGGTAAACTATTTATTTAAAGAATGTGGTAAGAATCAGATTTTTAAATCTGATATATTGCTATGCGAGCAGAATGGATTCTTTTTTGATAATCATCCAACAATTGGTCCTGGAGATGAGGGCTTTAATTCTGTACAGGGGTTTAATCAAGCTTTTGGAAAAGGAATTGGCAATACAACTGATGATGATAAATATTTTGAGAAGCTGGATTACCGAAATTTCAATGGAATAACATCTTATGAACAAGACTTACATGAGGAATTGTCTAAATACAAAAATATTTGGGAAAATAACTTTATACTGAGAACTTTGATACAACTCGCCCATTTGATAAATGGCGAACATTATGATTGGAATCTTAATGTATTTGAGTTGATACAAAGAAAAAGAAGTAAATGTAATATAATAGAGCAAGATATAATAAAAAGATTCAAGTGCTTTCCTCCTATTTATAATATCTTACGAATTGCATATAACAATAAAATTAGAAATGGAGAGGCTCATTCGCAATATCATGTTGTCAATGGAGGTATAGTGCTTGTTGACCATACCAACCATTCTGATTCTATTCTTCCAGGAATAACTTTTGAGCAGTGGGAGCAGATATATATTTTTACGTATTGTTTTATACGGTATATTTGGTACGGCTTAAAAATGTTATCTCAAACAGAGGCGGCACACTGCATTCAAAATAATAGTGGAATACCAATATATATACCATGCGATAATGATAAATGGCAACCGACTATGACATATCCAGTAGTGTGGAAAGAAGACAATACAGAAAATATCCGTTGGGTGTTTAAAAAAACTTATTGAAATAAACGACTTGTTTTTTAGATGGATAGAAACATTCAAATTACTGAAAATCATTATGATAGTATAGCTGCCACTTCACCTTATAAGACAGTCCTGGAGTTTATGGAGACAGCCTTGGAAATATCGAGTAAAGGTAGCAGAGACCGTTTGGAAGAAAGACTATAAGGGAGATACTGTAGTGGATTGGATCAATTGAAACAGATAAAAAAGTAAACCTAAAAAGGAAATCAGAACCGGTAAAAAGGCTTTGGTTTCCTTCTTTTTCACTCCGGGATACCATAAAAGCACTTTATTTGAGGGAAATGTTCAAAAATATATCCATAAATGCTTGTTGTTTCAAAAATATGAGTACCTTTATGGTGTTCATCGTGATGGACACTATAATCTTATTGATAAAAAAGCGTTTAGCTGGTTCTGTATAAGTGAAAAGTCGAAATTTCCTTCCAATGTACCCAAGGACAGCCCTACGTTCAACCTGCGATATTTTGCGGAGGGCGTTTTCTGTTTGTACCAAGGGTTTCGACTCCCTCACTTATAGACAAGGTTAATGCCCTTCCGCTTTTAATTTAGATGGGTTTGCATATAGGGCACAAGCCTGGAGCCATAATCATGATACTGATGAATAAGTGCAGATCCTTTTCCTGTCTGAAAAGCATTGTCAAACATTGGAATTCCACTGAGAAAAAATTCCTGATACATAAGTGATATGTAGGCTTATAACATAGCCTATGTATCACCGGATGTCGGTTCCCTTTCTATACCTTAATAAGGTATGCCGCTTGAGTATTATCAATTGAATATTAATATTTTAATGTAAGACGTATGGACAAAAGAATTGTCGGTGTCAATGCAGGTAATGTATGGCACGTCCTTAGTGAAAAGAATATCAATCCCCGAACTTGCCAGAAAAATGAATCTGAGTGTTGAGAGTACTGCATTGGCTGTCGGATGGCTGGCCCGTGAGAACAAGGTCTGCATACATCGGGTGAACGGATTGATAGAAGTCTATGATGAAGACCAGTTCGGTTTTTCCTTCGGATAAGTGCATGTATTATTATGGAAAGGAACCGGAACTGATAAATGTTCCGGTTCACAGTTTGATTTTCCCCAGTTGTAAGGAGGTCTTTTGTAAAATATGCCTATTCTATCTTCTTCGAATTCTTTGCTTAAAACCTTATCGGGCATTACTTGATTTTTCTTTGTCATGCCCATTTTTCTCATTCTACAATGTATTAAATAAAAAATACGGAACTCATTTTGAATCCCGTATTTCACATTCATGTCAAATATTTATAGTGCCATCTTATATTGAACAAGTACTATCCTTGAGTAATAATAGAACCGTTTCTTACCAATTTTTCAAAATTCTCAACATTATACTCCACTTTCGGTATTTCTGTTCTTGGATGAAAGTCTTCCCAATAGAAACCAATATCTCGTATCTTGGCTCTAATCTTTTTTTGTTCTTCACTAGAAGCTTGCAGTTTCAGCCTAATTAACTCCTTAATTTTGTAAACTTCTTCCAAAGTAAAATCTCTTTTGCTTTTCATAATTTTTTCTTTAATATTTAGCGTTTAAGACATTTGACCAGTTCTGTATTTTTTCTTCTACTTTTTTAGCACAAGCATTGCTGGTAGAATAAGCTATACTGGACGGCAATCGAGTTTTGTAATAGTTGGCAGCTTTCTTTCCATTAAATATAACTTTTTTTATTTGAGGATAACGACTTAGTAAATCGTCAATGTCATTATATTCTTCTTCTTTTATATTGCTATCCAAGCTGCTTTCGCGTTCACAAGACTGTAACGTATCCCATAATGCAATGTGGTGTTTCTTTAAACACGAAACTTTTTCCTCGTAATTTTTGAATTCCATATTGGAATTGAACAATCGCTTCATTATTTTCCAGAAACTGTTATTGGGTGCAGCATAGTACTCTTTGCTTCTCAGTGATTCCTTACCGGGCATGGTTCCCAATATTAGGATTTCGGAACTTTCATCAATAATAGGCGGTAATGATTGTACTCTGTTCTTTAGTAATTCATCTTTTTTCATCGCTCTGTGATATGTTAATGTTATTCTTCAAAAATTGCAATAGCATGTGCCATCCATATAGAGTTGTTTTGATAATCTTCTTTACAACCTTTAGGAATAATTAAAAAGAAACGTAAAGGAGCTATATCTTCCATAGAAGTGCCTGTCCCTTCAAAAAAACTAGTTGGAGTTATTGTCGGCATTGTTTTTCCTTTAATGATTACGTGTCGTAATCTGGAACAGTTTCCGTATGTAGATGTTGCTGGTTATCAGTTGTTTGTAGTTAATACGATAGAAAAGTGGAGCGGTTTTTATTTGAAGACATAAGTAAAGCTGAATTTTAACGACTTTAACTTTTGTAAACCACAATAATTATATAAATGTGCAAGTTTTGTGCTGACAATATTGCTTGACCTTATATTTATACATTTTTATTTCAAAAACAGTTTTGTACATTATCATGCAATCTAATGAAGTCTCGATATCTCAAGTTTGATAGGGTAATTTATATAATAGAGTTAAAATATGGTTAAATGGTAATTTAATTACGAATTTTACAGAATATACTTCTTTATTAAAGAAAATAATTTGTAAATTTGCACCCAAATTACAATAATGATATAAATACATAATCCTATGATAAGAGATTTCTGGGTAAAGAATTATCTTTCCATTCGAGATAAACAAGAATTGAGTTTCTTGGCTAAGGGGCCTTCTTCGGAACTTATTACAGAAGTTGCTGAAGGAGTATTCTTGTATAAGTTAGGAATACTATACGGTTCCAATGCTTCTGGAAAATCCAATATGCTGATTGCCTTGAATGAGGTTTTTCGTCTGTTAGTTCTGCCAAAATCAGACACGGCTCAAAGAATAAACGGAAGTATTCCTTTCGTACTCACAAAGGATGAGCCAACAGAAATGCACGTTTCATTCTATGCCAATGGCATCAGATACGACTATGATGTGAAGTTCAACGATAAGCACATATTGAGTGAAGCACTGTATTATTATCCGAACAAATCAAAATCGTTGTTCTATGAGCGCACATTTGTCGGCGATAATGTACAGGCGGAGATCAAGTTTGGTTCAAGTCTCAGGCTGCTTGTAAAAACGCAAGAGAGCATTCGTGAGAACACATTGAATAATCATAGCGTTTTGTCTGTTTGCAGAAAAGCAGCTTTGAAAGAAGATATTGCACAATTCAATATCCTTCATAGTTGGATTATGGAAAACTATCATGATGTAGATGGGGACAGTGAAAAAGGACTTGTGGAAATTCTAAATGATGCTTATAATAATTTGAAAAAGCGTAAGTTCTACAACACCATGCTTCAAAAGGCTGATTTGAACATCTTGGAATATAAACCTATCATAGAAGATCGCTTTGTGCCTAATGAGTTCCGTGAACGCATCCAAAAGGAAAATATCCCGGAAGAAATGAAGGAGGCACTGCTTAAACCTACTTCCGACTCCGTTGCATTTGTCAATCACTCTATAAATGGAGATTTTGACATTCCTCTCAAATGGCAGTCAAAAGGTACTCAAAAATATATACGCATTCTGGAGGCATTATACGATATGATAACAAGTTCTCATGTGTATTATCTCGATGAATTAGGTGAGGATTTACACAATGACTTGTTGTACTACTATCTCAATGTCTTTATATTCAACTCAGAAAAATCACAGTTGATTATCACCAGTCAGGAAACAACACTGTTGTCTCAAGACCTTATCAATGAAAATAGAGGTGTTGTGTGGTTTGTTGAGAAGAACAAGGAAACGGCCTCTTCCGAATATTCTCGCGGTGACTCTTTTGGGCTGCACAAGAATTTGTCTCTATATAACTCTTACCGCATTGGACGTTTGGGAGCAAAACCAGAGTTAGGTAGTATCTTTATAAATCTGGAGGATTGACATGGGAAAGTTACGACAAGCAGCACTTATCTTAGGTGAAGGACCTACGGAATTCTTCTACTTCAAGTCCTTATGCGATGTGTTCAAACGCTTGACCATCAAGCCGGACTATCCAAAGCATACCAATATCAAGGAACTGGATGCAAAGATAGCAGAAGGTGTGGCAATGGGCTATAGCAATATCTTCTGCGTTATCGATATGGACACGAAGGACGTGGAGCCAGAGCGTTCTCAATATCAAAAATTAAAGGCGAAGTACGCCAAGTCTATCAACAAACCGAAGAAAGGCATTTACTGCGAGGTGGAGTTCTTCGAGACACATCGTTGTACCGAGTTATTCTTCCTCTACTATTTCCGTTACACCTCACGTCCATACGATACACAAGAGTCTTTGCTCAAGGATTTAAACCAATGTGTGGAATACAAGAAAGCCATCGACTTCTTCACCAAATCCAAAGGCTTACACGCCTACTTTGAACGCAACGGGGGAAGCCTTGAAAAGGCTATTGTAAATGCCGATCGTTCTATGGATGAGGTACAAAAGGGAGGTAGGGATTATACATTCTCGGAACTTGGTAGGTTGATGGAAAGGCTGACAACACTCTCCGAATAAATACAAATCGTCAAATTAATCAAAGATGAAAACAACAGACAATCATATTTTCATAGGTAAAGAAGACAAGTTAAATATTTGGGCTGATCATAAAGATGGCGAAGAATTAAATGAAGAAGAAATGAGTAAACTCACATACAAAGTGAAGGAACTTATAAAAAACTATCTTCAATTAGATAATGTCAACTTTTTATTTGGCACTGGTTCTTCCATACATCTTGGAGCTGCCAGTATTCAGAATATTCCATCGGAAACAGAGAAGTATATCATGGATCTAGAAGACGAAGATTTGAAGAGTGATTTCAAGTCTTACGTACAAAAATTGCAAGATAACATGATGAAAAAATACACCCCCGTCAAGGATGTGAAATTTCAGGATGACAGAAATTGGGATTTAATATACGATGGAACATATATAAGGAATTACAAAGACATTGAAATTCCTGAAGGTGAAGATGATTCTCCAGAAAAGCATTATGGAGAAGTATTAGTTATGTTTGAATCTCTACTCAACTATCTTACTGCCATTACATATCAAAAAGATGCGGAGCATGATGAGATAGGTGCAAATAGAGTTAGAAAGTTAATTGATGCGTTGAAAGGTTCTTTGTTTTCAATATGTGATGTTCACAACAGAAAAACTTCAGAACGAGATTTGAAGCGAATTAAGGAGAAAAAGATGACTGATGCTTTTAAGAA
This sequence comes from Bacteroides muris (ex Fokt et al. 2023), assembly GCF_024704895.1. Classification (NCBI taxonomy): domain Bacteria; kingdom Pseudomonadati; phylum Bacteroidota; class Bacteroidia; order Bacteroidales; family Bacteroidaceae; genus Bacteroides; species Bacteroides muris (ex Fokt et al. 2023). The sequence continues at coordinate 18,033 of NZ_JAMZEE010000039.1, forward strand.
AAACAAGTATATTTTTCATGAGAAGTTTCTGAAATCCTTAATGCAAAGACCGCTCAACTTACAGAGAGCAAACATCTTTACGAGTAATTACGACCTAGCATTTGAATATGCATTTGACAACCTTGGTATTAAATACATCGATGGTTTTTCTGGCTTTCATCATAGATATTTTAAACCTGAGACCTTTAATTATGATATTTTCTATCCAGGTTCAACTACAGCAGGAAAAGTACAACGTATAGAGAAAGTTGTAAGATACTTTAAGTTGCATGGGTCGATTAGTTGGGTAAGTGACAATAAACGCTCTGCTAATAATATATATGGCATAGAAGAAATGTCTATTGATCTGATTAAACGCAAAGCTGCAGATGTAGAAGAAAAAGATTTTGGTTATGGTAATTTGATGATTTATCCAACTGCCGTAAAAAAAAGCTACACTCTTGATTTACCATACTCAGAACTCTTCCGTCACTTTGCATATTGCACATCACAGCCTCAGTCCGTTCTTTTTACTATAGGATATTCTTTCTGTGATGAACATTTCAATGATATTATTTATCAAGCGTTATCAAATCCTTCTTTTACTTTGATTATTATTGATTTTAATGGTACAAAGAAATCTGAGGAGATAAAACACTTACATGACTTGAATGACCCTCGCATTATAATTCTTGAGGGTAACTATTTGGGGGATTTTCTGACATTGGCAAACACTCTAATGCCTGATTTTCTTGATGCATCTTCTAATGACGAAGTTGCAGAAACTCTTAATAAGTTGATTTCTAATAAAGAATAGTATGGCAAACGAAAGGAATATAGGTAGAATAGTAACAGTCGATAGTTTGTCTGTTTATGTCCGTTTGGACGATAATTTGAAAAGTTTGTACAAAAGTGGTTATGAAGAAATTTATCCTGTTGCTAGGATTAATTCTTATATTGTTATACCTGTAGGAGCAGACAAAATCGTTGCAATGGTAAATCGTGTAATGACACGAGAAGAAACGGATTTGACCAAAGCTTCAGGAACTATTTTTTTAACAGAATCCAATCGATATCTATCGGCGACTATGGTCGGAACGATAGAAAGTGGTCTTTATATACAAGGAGTATATAATTATCCTATTCTTGATAATCCAGTATGGTATGTGACTCGAGAAGATTTAGATATAATATTCGACCAAAAGGCAAATGAAAAAGTTGATTTCAAAAAAGACTTCTATTTGCCAATAGGCACCTCACCTGCATTTCCTGATTACCAAGTAAAAATCAACCCAGATAAGATGTTTGCCAAGCATGTTGCGATTCTTGGAAACACAGGTTCAGGGAAATCATGTACATTAACATCGATTCTTCAAAGTTTGTTCCAATACGAATATAATGGTGAAAAACTCAAAAGTAGTCATATTGTAATCTTTGACACAAATGGAGAATATAAAGACGCTTTTAACATTGAGCAGAACAATATAGTAAATCCATTTTGGATTAATGATAATGGATTAAAAATTCCATATTGGTTTATGAACTATGATGATATGGATTATTTATTTGAACCAACCACCGGAACACAAGGACCTATATTGAAGCGTGCTCTTGCCTTAGCAAAGAGTCATGTTGCTGCAGAAGAAAGAAAATTAATCCCTCAACTTTATGTAAATCACCTAAAAGTTTTAATAGATAATCTAAATGCTGGAGGTAATAAGGCAAAATCTGCAATTTTAGAAGACATAGAGTCTATATGTGATGCTTTTAATAAACTAAAAAACGAAAGACTCACAGATTTTGATGTAAGTGAGATTTGTAAAGCACTGAGTGATATTAAGTCACAGAAAGCACCAAATAAAGTGTATTCGAATAATGGTTATCCAAAGGGCAGCTATGATGTTAATCTTATTCAAAACGCACTTGATACTATCAATCAAAACTTAGAAGAATATCAAGAGACTCTTGTAGAGAAAACATCTTCAGAAAATCGCAATATAGATGCTCCTTTGTATTACAACTTTCATTCTTTGATATCCACATGCTTTGAGTATGCAATAAAAGAATCTGCTGTTTCGCAAGACAAAATGAATGAATACATCTCGACTTTAAAACTGAGAATGCAATCATTTGTTGATGATATCAGGCTAGCGAGTCCATTGCTTTTGGATAAGCAAAATGATGTAAATGATGTACTTGTCCAATTCCTTGCATATATACTTGGTGATTACGGTCAAGTATATAACACTATTGCGGACGCTTCAATGTACAAAGAGTATTATAATGGAAGTGGATGTGTTAAAGATGTCCATAACCAAATTACGATAATTGATATGTCTCTTTTGCCGTTTCAAGTACTTGAGACAATAACTGGACTTATTGGAAGACTAATTTTAGAGTTTCTTTCTCGTTTTGACAAAGAAGAAAGAGGCAAGATGCCCGTAGTGATTGCCTTGGAAGAGGCGCAGAACTATATCCCTGAGAATAATCAAAAAGATAGAGATTCCATTTCAAGAAAGGTGTTCGAAAGAATTGCGCGTGAAGGCAGAAAATATGGATTGTCGCTATTAGTTTCAAGTCAAAGACCTTCCGAACTATCGAAAACCGTACTATCACAATGCAATAGTTTTATTGTGCATAGAATTCAAAATCCTGATGACCAAACGTATATTCGCAAACTTGTATCTGCAGCTAATTCTGAGATACTGAGTCAATTGCCTACATTACCGCAGCAACATGTTATTATTATGGGTGATTGTGTAAGGACACCTGTAGTAGCAAGGATGAATACTGCTAAGCCAAGACCGAATAGCAATGATCCTGAATTTATTGATAATTGGATTAAGGGAAGTGAAATCGATTATAAAAAGTGTGCAAATAAGTGGTTAGAAGAGGAAAAAGATAAGAAGAATGATTAAAGAATAGAATAAAGATCATATCAAACTCGGGCATAAACTTGTGTTTATGCCCGAAATACTACAACAGATTTAAGTTATATTCTTATGGCTTTGTGATTATGTCCCACAACTCATCGTAGTTCTTTACGGCATCGTATGTGACATGACTATCAGAGATAGTGGTAAAGTGACGACTTGTACATTCTATCTTCACACTTTCTGCACGATGGTAGTCCTTCAGACTATCCTTATCGTAGCCTTTCGTTTCAGCTACAAAGTATATGTGCATCAAGTTGCCATAAATCTATCTGATATATGGTTTCACGGCATCAATACTCCAAGCATAGTTTAGGTTTGCTTGTGAACCATCAGCAAATGAACCTGACGTAATGCCTACTACCTCACCATATTCGTTGATAAGAGCACCGCCACTGCTACCATGGTCGATGAGTGCGCTAATTTGCATAAGATTGTCGGCACGCCACTGAGACACCTCACCTGAGGAGAAGGTGTTTTCAAGACCGCGGGGACTTCCAATAGCATACACTTTCTCACCGATTTTAGGTTTGTCAGTAGCAATGGGGATGTAATTTGTGTTTTCACAATCTACTCGGAATAAAATGAAATCCTCTTGCTCACTCTTTTGTATGATCTCAGTAACTTTGTAGGCTTCATCGCTCCCTACAAGTTTGATTTGCTCAAGACCAATACCAGTTCCCTTGAAAACATGATAGTTACTTACTGCAAGACCTTCGTTGTCAATAAAGAAACCTGAACCTTGATAAGCATTAGAGCCGTCTGTCGTGAATACCATGAACACAGCACTGCCATAGCGTTCAAAGATTTGTGCCCCTTCAAGTTTGTCGCTGGATCGTTTATTCACAATCTTACTCTTACGAGAAGCAGAGCGTGAAGACTTCCTGTCTGAACGGTCAGCCATCGTAGTGCCAGGGCGTTCACGGTCGCGACGGTGGCCAGACTTGTGAGCGCACGATACAAAAAGCAAGACCGATAAGCATAGTATGACAGCACAATATTTAGTTTTCTTTTTTTTCAGCATCTTCAATAATATTTTTGGGTATTATGTGAATAACAAAGCGTTGATTGTCAATTTCCTTAGAGCCTCTTTCACGCATGAGAGTTGCATCAAGCTGTTTGAAACGTTCGGTGCCTTCACCGCCTGTGTAGCCAAAGTTGTATCGACCGTCACCACTACCAGCAATCTGAAACTCGCAGTTTGCTCCAAAATCAATGTGGCAAATATCCTTCCAGAACTTCATCAGTGTGAGCGCACGTTGGAAACTCCAGTCGTAGTTGGCATCTGTCAGTTTTTGTGAATTGCGCGAAGCCTGCCCTTCAATGATGAGCAAGTACTGATTGTTTTCGTTTTTATCAAGAAACTCCTTGATTTCAGTACCAGCCCTATGTAGTCTTGCTGTATCTGCTTGCAGGTCTGCAAGACGATATTTTGTTTCTTTGAAGAAACATCTTACATCAAGAACGTATTTCTTGTATTCTGCTTTATACGCAAAGTTCTTTGAACGACCAAGTTCCTTGGTTGATGCTTCCACTTTTTTGATTTCTTCAAGTTGCTTCTCCGTCGCTTCCATACGTTTGTGCAAGAGCACGATAACAAGGACAAAGAGTGTAAGCATGATGAAGAATAGGCTCGTCATCAAATCAGAGTAACTTGTCCAAAAAAAAGATTCTTTCTTCTCTGCCATATAAACTAAACGTATTATGGATTATTGGTGCTTTGTACTTGGTTGTTAGGTGCTAATTGCGATGTGGACGGTATAGACGAGTGTGGAACAGGTTGTGTCTCTACGCTATCAACACTGATTGGAGCGTTCATGATAGAGTCTGTATCATCCGCTTCACTTATGGTAGCAGTGACAGATGGTGAATTATCTTCAGCAAACCAGATGTTGTATATTGTGTTCGAGATACAAGCTAAAGCAATGAGTATTACAGAAACTACAATTGTCCATTTCATCCATCCAGACAATACCTGCGGTGTGGCATATGGAGAAGCTTCATCATGAAAAGAAGCGGCTGTAAGTTCTTTAGTGGTTCGTACCATCGTCTCGTTAACTGACGAAGCCAATGCACTATTAGAGCATTCCATGCGGTCTATCAACTGATCAAGTTTGCCTGGTATGCCAGCAATTTCAGCCAGCTGCTTTTGCAACATTGGAATTTGGTTGAGTTCAGCACTAAACATGGTGCGAAGTTCCACATTGAGGTTTTCAAATGATTCTTTCTCATCGGCAATAATACGCTTAAACTCTTCGGCTTGCTGAACTAGTGTGGAGTTTAGCTCATTTGCATTCGTGTTAGCAGTTTCTTTCAGCGTACGAAGAGCATCTCTCAAAGCAATATCCACATCGGCTGAATCCTTTGCTATTTCTGCTTTATGACGCATGAAATATTGTTGGATTTCTTCCAAAACATGCAGTCGGTTAGCTTCTTGCTCAAATTGAGTGGTAAAAGTATGGATTGCATCAGTATAGCCGTGAATATCATCCAAATACTCGTTAAATTGCTCCAATTTGTCGGTACATTCTTTCAGTTCTTCAAGTACGCGAACATTTGCTTTTGCCATCTTCATCACGTCCATGTCATGTACGGCTTTGATAACGTCGCCCTGAATGCGGTAGGATTCATTAACCTCACGCAATGCACAGCGCAGTGAAGAGGTGTTCTCAGCAAAAGTGTTGTTGAACTTATTAAGATTCTTCACCAAGCGATTGAGTGCATCGGAGGTATCAGAAGGCAGCTCTGGCAGTAGCTTTGCCTGAAGCCATGCAAGAAAAGTATTCTTGCCGAATTCACCTTGCAGTTTATACCTTTTAAATAATAATGATGCTATGGTGGTTAGCAAAATACCCATGATGCTGGCAAGCATTGCCCATGCTACCCCTGACAACAAATCGTTTACGCCCTCAGCGGCAGTTCCAAAATTTCCAGATCCAGATGAAAGAAGGTCTGTTATACTACCCGTCGTAATAAGAGAACCTAAGCCGACAATCACACCTGCCATCGTTCCAGCGAGCCCGCAATACAGTGGAGTTGGTGTAAGCGTGTTGATGTCATTCTCCACAGAATCACAGTGGCGGTCCACTGCATCTTTCAAAAGCGAGAAATCAATTACGGATTCAGAATTATTTTCTAAGTATTTATTAATTGAGTCTTTGATTGATTCAAAAACATTGTTACCACGTCCATGGATACCAGAAACGAAATTCGTCTCAGGATTATGAGCGATACCCCAAGAATTTTCTTCCGCAAAGATTTTTTTGTAATCTCTCATGCGTAGTACATTCTTCACGAAGAAAAATATCTGTAGTGCGATTATAAACGCTACTATGATAGGAACTAATAGTGACATCTTTACTTAATTAATTTGATTTTAAGTTTTTTAGTAACTTGCCATGTGACATCATCGTATTTTTCACAAATGCCGTAATCTTCAACTTTAAAGGATGTGGCTTCTTCAATAGAGCCAGTATATTCAACTATTTCCTGCCACATGTTTCTTGATTTAATCTTGTCCAATGAGATGATGTTAAATTCTCCTTTATTCGCACTCTTAAACTTAATAGAGAAGACACAACTTTCTTGGGCAGAATCGAATATTTTCGTGAAGATATTACCACTATTAATATTTGCGTATCCCATTCTGAGATATTCAAGATCTTTAGTTTGACGCAATTGTTCTTGATGATGAGTAACTGATGGATTTGAACTATTTTGAGTTTCGTTCGTCTTACTACTCAAACGTGAAACAGAAGACTCAACAGAGCGTAAACGTGTATCAAGATTTTGTAGAGATGTGTTTACAGACAGAGAAACTCTGTTACCGTTTAGCCCAGATTGTAATTGACTAACAGCAACTTTCAATTCTGCTATCCTTTTTGACTTGTCCAAGTTGTTGCAAAAAATTTCGTCAACTTTCTCTCTACTGAGGCCTTTTCTTAACAGGGAAAGAACCAGTGCAATGATTGCTATAGCAAGAGAAGCTAATGTCATATATCCCCAAGTACTTTTAGGACTTTCTAACTTAGCGACTTGAACTTTAAGCTCAGCATTTTCTTTTTGTGCCTGAGACAGTGCTTGTGTCAAAGTGTCAACCTTTAATACAAGCGCATTCATTAACGTGTCTTGGGCTGCAATCTTGTTCTTTATCTCCTGAGAAATTCCCTCAACAGGAGCGGTACTATCTACGGAATCTTGAATAGGCTGCTTTTCACTGAAAAAATAACATGAAGATAACGTTAGAATTGTGGCAAGGCACACTACGATATTGATTGCTTTTTTCATCATCAGTTCGGATTTTCTAAATAATACTCTTGAATTTTGCTTGAAAGAGACTGAAGGACTCCCTTAATTGGATAGAACGTAATTGCATCTTCAATGAGATTATCCTTATTTCCAGACTCTTTAATAGAGAGTTCTATACCTTTATCAAGGTATGTTTCCAAGTCCTTTGTGCATTCTTCTTTTGCAATCTTCATAGTGACATTATCAACACCGAAGTTATTATCTAAGTTGAATACAGACGGCATTTCTGTAAGAGCAAAGTGGAAGAAGTCTTTAATAGACTTAACGATTTCTTTTTTGTAAGCATCAGAAATGGAAGCATAAGTGTCGTTAGTACCAACCAGTTTACCAGAAGAATCCCGGAGAACTAATGTATCTGGATTTTCTTCGTAAGCTTCTGCTGCAATCAAGCCACCCTTACATGTAGATTCTTTAGGATTGGCCCCCTGCTCTAATCCAAGAATATCAAGGGCAGAACCATATTCTGACTCCAAAACTTTTTCGAAAATGATTTTGGTATATTTGCCAAGAATCTTCGGGTCTGACGATATGATGCTAATTATCTTACTACCATTACCGCTAAATGCTATATGGCGAGGAGCTTTCAACCCTTTAGCTTTCACAATTTGGGCGATGTGATAAATGATTGCTGTATAGAAGATGATAAAAACCACCTTAAACTTCGTGTCATTTTGAAGTATCTTATTGAAATCAATATTATTACGGGCAAGTCCTTTTGTGGCAGAATTATATTTCAGCGAGAAAAGGAATGATGCCATATTTGCAGGTTGTCCGAGGTTGCTATTAAAGATGTTGACTAGTTCGTTAAGTTCTGGTTTTGACTGAAGAAGGCCGAGAATGTCATTCTTGAACCAGTCTACAATACCATTATTAGGATTGATGTCAGAGAAAGAATCCTCAAAGAGCGAGTTCGCAGCGAACTTAAATGACGTGATATATTCTACTTTGCCGTTTGAAGAGAAGGCAATATCAGTAGTGCCACCACCAATATCCACATTAACGAGGTTCGTTGCTGTCGCATATCTACGGAAGTAGAATTGTATTGGAGCAACAGACTCTGATAGATTTCTTGTCGCACCATCATGGTTAAACAATTCTGTGTAGGAGTCGTTCCATGCCATGCGTAGTTGAGCAAGGCGGCGCGGTGACATGCTGTTTGGATAGAACCATGTGATTTTTGTCCGCGCAAGGCTACCGTTATTTGCAATGACCTTGTTGCGAATTATCATCATGATATTACGGATGTAAGCTTGCATTGCTGATTGTGCATTAGGCTTGCTACTCCATTTGATATTGACCATAGGCTTTGCATTGTATGCAATGCCTAATTTTTTATTATATGTAATATCGAAATTGATTAAGCCGAATGTTCTTAATTTTTCCGTCCAGTCAGTAGATTTTGCATAAGACAAAGCGGTTCGTGTTGGGAAAGAGAAATCTGAGTCATCTCCTACCACAACAGGAATGAAATCACGAACCATCAAGTCGTTTTCATCAATCAAATCTAAAGGAATGAGTTTTCCTTGAATTTCGCGGAAGGACTGAACAAAGAACTCTTCGAATATAGATTCTGAGTTTTTATAGTTGAAAGAGTCAGAACTATTATTATCAGCTTTCTTAAATTCAATATGTGTATTAGATGTACCCAAGTCAACAGCAAATTCAAAGTCTTCCAGATTTTGATGTGTGAGGAAGTTTGGAATAATTACATTGCTAACGCCTCCCTTATTAGAAACTCTGATAAAGTCAAAGTTGCTATTTTGGATTGTATAGGTTTCAGCTTTAAAGTCGAATAAACCTTTTTCTTTGTTTCTGCAGTCAACGGGGATGTCACGTATTATTTCCCCTTCGCGGTAAAAATCAAAATTGAATTGATTGGAGAATGTACTTACGCAGGAAACTGTATAGATAGCATCATCCTCATTTTGGAACTTTATGGCAGGCATTACAAGACCTGTGAAATCGAAAGTTGTCATGCCACCAGAGTTTTGAGTCTCTGAGACATCTGCTTGCCTCTGGGCATAATAGATACGCTGATACTCAATGTAAGTTATATTACCATTACCCATAATAGGTATGCGTATAACTACATTTACTGAGCCACCGGCAATAGATTCCATCTCAAATGCTGGTTTGCCGTCTGGCATAGTTGAGTTGAGTGTTTCAATGGAGAAGTACTTGAAATAAAGAGGCTTAATCGGGAGCAAGAAAGAGGTCATCTGCTCTACATCTTTAATATTCCCGTCGAAGAAATACTTCTTATTCAAAGAATGAGGAACCTTCACAATAGAATCTTCAAGGAAATCTCCTATGGTCAAATATGCAAAAGTTGAGCCCTCATAAGGTAGCGTTCTACGTTCGATATCTGAAACTTTTGGTTTGTATGGTGCTCTATTTGTGTTTCCCCATGTACCATTAGCATATTGCAGACTAGCATATTTATTTCCTGCTTCAACGGGAAGAACAAGAGGCTTCACACCTGCTACGCTTTGTTCGGAACGGATTGTAAACTCGTTTTCAATTTCTCTTGAAGATTTCTTCTTAAACAGAACAGTACCAAGAACTTCAACTTGGTTACTCTGTTGATGTGACTGCACGTCAATATAAGAGAAATCATTGGCTGATGCTGGGGTAATCTCGTTTAACTTGTTCTTGATTATCTGGTCTGAAATAGCCCTGAATGTCAAGTTAAGATAGTTCTCAATTTCTGGGAACAGGTTTGAGAAGCCGGGGATTGTCTTTCGGAGTGTCCACCATGCCTTAATGTAGTCAAAGTCTCTTTTATAAAGGGGTACATAGTCGCCGTCAAATGGGCGGTCATTGTTTGCAAAGAATATGTCCTGAATATATTCAAGGCTATTCGCGCCGCTAAAGAATAACGTTGACGGTGAAGTGGCACCGATGATGTTCAATTCATCTGGCCCATTCGTATAATTCAGAAGGTAGATGTTCTTCAACTGTCCGAAGTTATATGTGCGAGCATCGGAAACAAGATACTTCTGCAAGGCATCGGCCACATAGAAGTGGCTTGCGTTTTGGTCGTTCTTCAGAGCATCAATCATCACGGACGGATTCCAAGTGATGATTTCAATCTTATCTTTGAATTTATCGATATTGAAAAAGATCTCACCGACATCCAAAGTATCTGACACCATCTTATGAAATATGGTGTCGCCTTCCAACTCTCTAATATCACGAGTCGCTCTACGACATATTTCCTTAAAAGCTGTTTTCACAAGATCTATTCTTGCAAACGGGGACGGGATTGAAGTAATTTCATTTTTGGCACTTGCTCCATCTGGATCTTCTATTGTGTCCCGAGCATTGGAATTGTATGGGAATGCTGGGCTTTCGTTCCATTCTCGAATGGTGGACGTTCCCTCTCTATATAGTCTAAATACTTTTGACATGGCTACGCATTAAATTTTTCGTTAAACAATTTTGTCATGGCAAGGAAGAACATTTCAAGGAACTTGTCGTTGTCTTCTTTACTTTGGCATTTCTTGACAGCTGAGTTCAAACGATCGGTCACTAAATCATAATCAGATTTAAGGCTGATTATCTTTTTAGGCTTAACTCCTGTGACGACCTCAAAAGGTTTATCTTTTGTGTTAAGGTTGAAAAGGTCTAATGAGCGTTTATTTCTCTTCATTTCGTCAAGCCATTCGATGAACAAACCTGTAAGGTTCTGAAGCTCCGTCATGAAAGAAGACCCGTACAGACCATTGAAGTTGTCATTGTTGGCATTGAAATCCTTAGACGAATAATAGTCAAATTTGTGATTTAGGCAGTTTGTCATCATCATGAACTCTGTCAAAGGGGCGAAAAGCAAACGTTTTTGATTCTCGTAGAAAGAGTCGAATGTAACAGAATTAGTGAGATCCTTCAGACCAAGTTCTTTGTTTGACGTATTTGCGTGTTGCTTGTTACTGAAATCCACGATAGCAGTAGCAGCAAGGAATTCTACGAGATGAGCATCGTTTTGCTGCGCTGATCCACCTTCGTGGTTTTCATAGGTATTTGTAACATTATCAGCAAGAAAATAAAGCGCATCAATAGACTTATTCTTGCTGATATTGTTTTCGTAATAGGCCAATGCGGATTTGGTCTTAGAGATGAAGGTTGATGAATCAATCTCGCTTTCATCGTCATTCTTCAGTTTGAAATATGGAAGAATGGTAATAGCACCAATTTCTGCATGGTTAATCAGATCATTGTTTGGAAAGTTAGTTCCAGTGCGAAGAGTTTTCAATAAAAGAGGAAAACCACTTGCACCAGTTCCACCAAAAATGGAACTAATGATAAAAATCTTGTCACCCGATTCGAAGTTGTTGGCGAAATCTTGGAAGTCATTAGAATCCACAATTTGATTGAGTACAATACTCCCGATATTGGGGTTGCCCTTGAAGCCAACATTCATAGACGAGCCGAGGTTCTTTTCAGAGAATAGCATTCTCATCATGGCCTGCGATGATTTATCCATGGAAGGAAGATCAATAAACTGCAAAAATGTCTTATCATCGGTGTCATTTATGCGAAGAGTATAGTTCACAAGAATTTGGGACAGCTCTTTTCTGAAGAAAGTTGACTCATTTTTCGGGGTGAATGAAAGGGAAGAATGAATAGTCCTGTATGTGTTCATAAGGGCTACAGTTCTTGTTAAGTCTGCATTAGAAGCGTCGGGGTCGATAATAATAGGCACGATTTCGTCTACACCCATATTTACACCTGCCGCCATCATCATTGTGAAAGAACGGAGAACACGTGCACCTGTTCCTCCAATTCCGAATACATATAGTTTGGCCATGATTAATAATGTTTATATGTTAAAATGGAGCTCGGGAGCAGTTAGTACTCCACCACTTGATTATATACGAGAATATGATGAAAGCTATGATAGCATCGAGCATATTGGTAACTCCAAATGCAAGGATATCATCTGAGTAGATAGGAAGGTCAACCATCTTTTGGGTCGCGGCATCTTTTTTTACCATTAATCCTGCATAATAATCTTTAAGAACCCATTGCCAGCCGACTACAAAGTTTATCACAGCGTTAATACCTAAGAATATAAGCCATCCCCACCAATTGTTCAGGCGTGGATGATTGATAATGTAATAGTAGCAGACGGCTACAATTAGGGAAATCACCAACATGGTAAGGCCGATGCCAATGAACATGTTGCTTAACTGCTCTGGAGATGATTCTCCCCAAAGATACTCTGCAAGTTCTATTCCAAAGAAGTCTTCGAGCCAGCAGTAGATACTTCCAAAAAATTCACTCATGATATTTAACTTTATTTGTTTCTTAATTCAAAGGAAACTGATCCGTATGTAGTTGAGTTCCTATAGGCTTCAGCCACACCCTTAATTAGTGCCATTAGCCCTGTTGTTTTGTCAAGATTCTCTTTTACATTTTGTCCTGTTGTGTCATCTGAATTAGATATCCATGTCGCCAAATAAGGGTAAGAGAAATAAACCGTTTCTGATTTTATGGTCTCGGGATTGGAGATTTCTAAAGTGACAACATGGCTATACGGACTATCTGCAGCAATAATCTCTTCAACCGATGCCACTGCTACTTGTTGAGGGTTAGCAGATTTGTATTGTGCAATATTCTTATACAGATTGCTGCTTTGCAACGATCCTCTTAAATTTACGAGCAATTCAACATGTATTTTTCCAGAATGGTTTGTTACATAAGTGCTTCTACTCATATCGAATGGTATTTTCTGTGGAGCAGCGTACGCACAGTATTCTTTAATACCGCCTATAATATTCTCGACAGGAACCTTTTGGTTGAATTCAGCCAAAAACCTTTGATTGCCAATTACCCAAATATAGTAAGGTCGTTTTACATCCTTCAAAAATTCCCGATTATGTCCGCAGAACCAAAAACCATTAAATTTGGAGTCAAGTTTGATTATTTCAACTCCCAATTCGGGATTTTCTGCCAATGCTTCATAAAACGTGTTTTTTATGGAAATCTGGTAGTTCCCCAAAAAATCAATCGCATTCTGAGGAATGTCAAGGATACAATCTGAGATAAATACAGAAACCGTTTGTTTGCCATTGGCCTTTACTATCGTGTCAAAAATCTGACGAAGGTCTGTATTCGTTCGGTTTCCACCAGCTTTAGCAAAAGATTGTGGGGTAAGATTTTTAATATATGTATTTAAGTCCCCAGTGAAAGGGATTACTTTCGAATTGATATAGTACAATGAACAGGATGTAGTCAATCGCTTCAAGTCGCTTACATAATCAAAAACTGCATCTTTTAGATTTGATCCTGCACACATATACGCATCCATACTACCGGAATTTTCTACATATACTTTTAGCTCAATAGAGTCTTTTATTTCCTTTGGAGCTGGTACTGCATCCCATGTTAGTTTGATCTTACTACCTCCCCCAATGCAGGTAGAGATAACTGCAATAATGATGATTGTACAGATCACAATCGGAATGATGAGTTTTTTATTCATGAGCTATATACTTATTTCCTCATATAAAAAGAACTCCCAGCATAGTGTCTCGACGGGCGACCAAGCCCTTTTTACACTACGAGAGAGTTTAATTATTTTTGTCTGTTGGCGGTGGTCTTTGTCGAGCAAATATCTATTCGTCTCTTCGTAAGAGACGAAGAAAAAAGGAAAGTCTTGATATTCCGCCAATTCTGTCGAAAATGAATAGATTTTGTAAAACAACATGAAAATTTGATGGCACAAATAGCAGTTTTTCTCTTAAATAAGCTGATTTTTGGCTGAAAATGAGTATCTTTGCATCAAATATCCGTCTCTTACGAAGAGATTGAGATTTTTGCTAAACAACTTCTTGCTTACAGCGATTCCAGAATCATCTTGTTTGCCTTGTCAACTACCGATGCTTCGAGAGAAGCAAGGTAAATCTGTGTTGTCTTTTCAGAATCATGCCCCATGCCCTCACTAATGACTGATAGCGGAACATTTCTTACCTTGGCAGCACTTGCCCATGAATGGCGGGCTACATACATTGTCAAAGGCCGTTGAAGTTTCAGCATTCCCGACAGGTCTTTCAACCGATAATTGACCAGATGCAGGGCATTGTCATACTGTTTTCGCTCATTCCCCTGCTCCTTGATAATCGGCAATAAATAGGCAGAACTGTTTGATGGATATTTCTTGATGATTTCCTCCATACATTTCTCCCATTTGATGGTAAGCTGCTGTCCGGTCTTTCGTCTGCAATAGGTCAGGATTCCGTTCTGTAAATCCGTCTTTTTAAGGTATGCCATATCAACAAAGGACATTCCTCTTGTGTAAAAACTGAACATGAACATATCACGCGCAAAATCCAACGAATACTTCATTGACAAATCCAGTTCTTTCAAGACCTTGATGACCTTAACAGGAACAGCACGCTTAACTGTCTTGTCCACTCCGGTATAGACATGACGGAACGGATACTTCTGTGGCGTAAGTTCTTTTTCCACTGCTCGGTTATATACTGCCCGAAGAATGCGCATATAGAATGATATGGTATTCATGCGTACTCCTTTTGCTTTCAGATGAGCTTCGTATAAAAGCATAAGGTCAGAGTTAACACCGTCAAGCGGAACGTCCTGTTCTTCACGAAATTCCATGAAACTTTTAAGGGTTGCCGTATAAGTCTCGGAAGTGCGTATCTTTCCCAATTGTCGCAGTTGAATTATTATTTTTGATTTTCACTGGTTTGACTTAACCGATTGAAGAATAAACTTTTAGCGAATTATTTGAGAAATAGAAGTAACGATTTAGCAACTGTGCGAATTTCAGTGTTTTACGTTGCTATGCTGTCAAATAACTCTTTCATCTGCAAATATAATATGTTTTTCCAAAAACGAAAAACATCAAGCGTGTTTTTCTGAATGGGATGGTAATTATCCCTTGATTAATATGGGGTATCTATATTCCAAATGTCCACTGAATCATTTTTTTGATATTCATTAAAATCAGAGATGGCATCATTTATCATTTGTGTATTCTCTCTAAACATTGAACATTTTGAAACATCATTATCATTGCAATATTTTGGATTACCACATTTTTTATACAATTTGCAGAACTTGCTTCCACTCATATCTTCTGCTTGCCATTTACATAATTGGCAATCTTTCTTTAAATACCCATCAAGATACGCTTTAACTTTTCCAATTGTATATAAACCACCACTATTGATAAAATATGGTATGCAATCATCATATGGCATACTTATTTCATAGATTCCCTTTCTGTGGTGATTGTAATTCCTACAAGTAAACGTATCTCGTTCAACATAGCTTTTCAAAGTATGATGTAAGATATATTTTTGAAAAGGTTGCGCAAAGTCCTCTGCTAAAACTTCCTTACGTTTAAAGTTGTGCAACTTAACTTTTTCACATTCATTTAAATTTGTGGAATTTACAATATCCAAAATATCTTCTTCTGACTGAATACTAAGTTCAATAATACGAATGCCCGATTTTTTCTTTTCTTGACTGCATTCATGTGTTACAAATACTTCAATGAAAATAGGCAAATTAGGATTAGTCTTGTTTTCGCAATACAAATCGGCTATAAAGTCTCTACACCTATGTTCTTGGATGCATTTTGAATAATAAGTCTTTAAATCAAATTGCACTTTCTTTACCCTCTTACAGTTTATCTTGTCATAGAAAACACAATTATCATACTTGTCGCACTTTTCATAACTATCCATAGATAATATGATATGCTCTTTCTGATTAAACCAATTCATTATCATTATCTCTGCAATGGAATGTAGATATTTGTCGTAAGAACATTTGTCAGCCTTATGCGCAAAATGCCATTGGCGGATATTTCCACGTTTAGCTATCATCTCACTGTGACAATAAGGACAAAAATATCGTTCGTTTGAATAATATACATCCTTTATATCAACGATGCAATTATCGGTGTTAAGTGCAAAATGTTGATAAGTGTGTGAATGTTTCATTTTATAAGTACCGACTAATAAACTCCTTCTTTTTCCCTAATTATGCCAATGTTTTCATCTGTCGATTTTGATTTTGACACGACTATTTGGTCAAAATTCTTTTTCCCCACTTGTATTTGACCATTTGAAAACACATATAGAAAAACATTTTTCAAAGTCTTTTTATATATAGATTTTCCATTTTTATCAACGACTTTTACTTTGACTTTATATTTATCTGATATAAAATAGTCAGGAGTTATTGACTTGAAAGACATCGTAACATCTTCATAATATTTCCCTTCAATATCAAGAAATGCTACTTTACGTACAACTTCCATATCAGTTAAAGGCTTTGCTGTTTCTGGTTCACTTTGAGCAAAAGCCAAAGGACATGTAAACAACATAATTAACAGCAATACAGACATTTTTGCCTTGTCTAAAACATAAGTGTTAGTGATTTTAGTCATATCTATTATTTTTTTAATGATAAAAAGCGCAGACATTCGCCATACGCTTCACGGTTCACCACAAACCACAACTAAATATGGGAAGTCTGCGCCCATATTCGGGGCAGTCCCAATATTAGTTGTTGCTCTTTACTTGTAGTGGTGATTGTGAAGCTATCGAGCAATATGTCTTGGAACGAGTTATCTCAATCCAACTGCAAAAATACAAAAAAACGTGATAATCCATTCAATATAGGTAGATTATTCGGCTGTTTTCTTTGAACTATAGTTTTATACTCCTATTTTGCCTTGGCTTCGGTATTCCAATAGCTTCTCTAAACTCGCTCATCTTTTTTCTGAACCAACTCACGTGTGGAACTCCGTCAATATTGAAATCGAATTTTCCGTTTTCATTCTCCTTGATGGCGCAGATAGAACGCTTGGTTTCAAAACTTTGGTTGAACTCCGAAGAGTAGAGTTTACCTTTAATGGCAACATCCTTGAAAGTGCATAGTCTTCGGATAATACCGTCATCGAAACCCAAGCGGTCACGCAGGAAATTTATTGTCGGTATCAGCTTTTCCACGTATGGGAAATAGCATTTGACAAAATTCACGAACTCGGACAGCTTACCATTCTGTTGCTCATATGTGCTTTTCATTTCCTGCATCTGTTTGGCTTGTTGTCGTTCCCGTTGTCGGGCTTCTTCTTCAAGTTCAATGATGCGGTTTTGCAGGGCGGTGTTCTCCCTTTCCAATGTCTTGACCTTGTTGCTGCCGAAAAGAGAACCGACACTCTCGGCGATGTTGGCGGCTGCGACGGTTGCCGCCCCTTTCAGCTTCTCGGTCTGTATTTCTTTTTTCGCCCGTCTTAGTTCTTCCCGTGCCGTTTCTTTCTGCTGTTGCAAATCCACCACTTCCGCTTTGAGGTCGTCGGAGAGTTTCTGTATATCCCGATAATACTGCTGCGTGGACTTGTGGCGAGCCTTCGAGCCGTCTATGCCCCTTTGCAGCCCGTATTTTGCCATCGCTTCGGCATAGGTATCTTGGTAGGACTTCAATTTCAGCCGTGTCATAATATCGTCTGCGCACAGCCTCACGGTGTCGGTCGGCTTCTTGCGGTATCGCTTCTTTGTCTGTTCCTCCCTTTTCCTGCGCTTGCGCTCTCCCTTGACGATGGGAACGAGCGTAACGTGTATATGCGGTGTTTCCTCGTCCCTGTGCAGGTGAGCCGCCACGATGTTCTCCTTTCCGAACGTATCGGCGAAGTATTTCAGATTGTCGGCGCACCACTCGTCCAAACGCCCCTCTTCCTCTATCCGCTTCATGTCCTCGTGCGTTCCCGACACGTTGATGCGGATTGCCCGTACTTGGTTGCTTCCGATTTTGCGTGTCAGCCCCGCTTCTTCCAATCTCCGCTGTATAGCCGCCGAACGGTCTTTCACCCCGTCGGGGTAATCGATGAGCCTGCGGTTTAGGTGCGTACGTGTGGGGTCGGCGTTCTTAGGTATGATGAAACGCTCGATATGTGCGGTCGTTCCGCTGTCGCTGCCGTGCGCCTTTTCCATGTGTAAAACTACGAAACCCATATATTCTTCCTTTCTTTTTTGGCTTGTGAAACAATAAACTTGACTATCTTTGAGGGCGGTGAAATGCCGTCCTCGATGGGGGTGTGCAGAGGGGCTTGCCCCTTGCCTTATTGGGGAATTTTCAGCGATACGGAGTATTGCGGCTCGGACAAATTCCCTAATAAGCTACGGTATTTTCTTCGTAAATACCCTGCGGCGTGCCGTCTGCCTTTCGGCTGTGGCTGTCCCTGCCGTCTGCTTACCCATATAACCCCACCTTATTTTTTCCCTTTCGGTCGGTGGGTGGCGGGGCGGTCGTTTCCGTTTTCAAAGGCTCTTTTGCACGGGGCGGTCGGATACAAGGTTTTCCCGATAAATACGCTCGCAGCGAAGCGAGAGGAAGATTTATCGGGAAACGGCGCAGCCGCCTGACCTTTTAGCCGACATAAAGCCCCGTGCTTGCTTTGCCTTTGTAAACGGAAATGATTGCTCCGCTTTCCTCTGAAAAGAGAAATAGAACCTGCAATATATATCACCATAGTGATAGGTTTGCATGTTGGTATGTTTGCATGTTGATATGTTGGTATATCATCATGTTTTCCAACGGCTGTTGGGCTTGCCGTCCGAAACAACCGATACGAATACCGTCGTTTTCTCTTTTCGCCCGTGTATAATCCTTTCCAACAACACTTTGCGGACTTTCGCCGCCCCGAACGATTCGATACGGAAAGCGAGGGCGGCTATCGTTTCGAGGTTGTAAACCTCCGCGCTGTATCTGTCCGATATGCGGATAATGCGCTTTATGTCATATATACTCAAAACTCCGCTTTTGCAGAGTGCCTTTATCCCTACCCGAACCGTCGGGGCGATAACCCCGAACAGTTCGCAGATTTCCCGCTCGGTCATGGCGGTTGCACCTATATCGCTTGGCAGGAAGATATTGCCCTGCCCGTCCATCGTGATAATATTCCTTTCTTCTTTCATCGGTATGCTGTTTTTAATTAAATTAAATAGCTCGGCAGATATTCTTCTCCATGTCCTCCAACTTGTGCGACAAGGTTTCCATGTCTTGGCTTATCTTTTGGGCGGTGATTTTGGCGTAAATTTGGGTGGTTTTTATGTTCGTGTGTCCCAAAAGACGGCTCACCGTTTCGATGGGTACGCCGTGCGACAGAAGTACGGTCGTGGCGTTCGTGTGGCGTGCAACGTGGAAAATGATAGCCTATGCAAGAAAAAGCGAACGGATGAAGATTAAACGTAAGTCGTTTGAAATGAGCGGTATTTCGCTATTCTGCCAAGTAGAGAAAATGCAAACGGCAACGGAATATTGAGGTTGTTCAGTTACCAAACCGTTAGCCGGGCAGTTACCGAAACGGGAATAGGTAACGGCAGGCAATGAAAAGAAATCCTCACCGTTTTGTTTGCGCTCATACACAGTATTTTGCATATCAAGGAACGCTTATACGGCAAGTAATTTTGCACTAAAAAATATAAGCGTATGAAAGTAGAAAAATTCAGGGTTCTGCTCTACCTCAAAAAGAGCGGACTGGACAAATCGGGTAAAGCCCCGATAATGGGAAGAATAACCGTGAACCGCACGATGGCGCAGTTCGGATCTAAGCTGTCCTGCACTCCCGAACTGTGGAATCCCCGTGAAAGCCGTCTGAACGGCAAGAGCAAGGAAGCAGTGGAAACCAATGCCAGGATTGAAAAACTGCTGTTGGCGGTAAACGCCGCATTCGACAGCCTTGTATCCCGTAAGGTCGGTTTTGACGCCACCGATGTGAAGAATTATTTTCAAGGCAGCATGGAAACGCAGATGACCCTCATGAAAATGACAGATGCAATCTGTGACGACATTAAGGCACGTATCGGCATAGACCGTGCGAAAGGAACTTATCCTGGTTATCACTATATGCGGCTGACACTCGGGGAGTTCATCGAAACCAAATACAAGGTCAAGGATTTGGCTTTCGGACAATTGACGGAACAGTTCATCCACGACTATCAGGCCTTCGTCACGGAAGATAAAGGCTATGCGATAGATACCGTCCGCCACCACCTTGCCATCCTGAAGAAAATCTGTCGCATTGCCTATAAGAAAGGGTATTCCGAGAAATGCAATTTTCAACATTTCGCCCTGCCCCGGCAATCAGAAAGGACACCACGTGCATTGAGCCGCGAATCGTTCGAAAGAATTCGTGACGTGGAAATACCGCCATACAGGAAGACGCACATACTGGCACGCGACCTTTTTCTGTTTGCCTGCTACACGGGTGTGTCATACGCTGATGTGGTTTCCATCACGGACGAGAACCTGTACACGGACGACAACGGAGCATTATGGCTGAAATATCGCCGAAAGAAAAACGAACATCGGGCGAGCGTGAAACTGCTTCCCGAAGCGTTGGCACTGCTTGAGAGATACAAGGACCAAACACGGGAAACGCTTTTCCCGATAATCCACCACCCGAACATGAAACGACACATGAAAGCGTTGGCTGCACTGGCAGGCATCAAGGATAACTTGTGCTATCATCAGGCGCGCCATAGTTTTGCTTCGCTGATAACACTCGAAGCGGGTGTGCCGATAGAGACCATCAGCCGCATGTTGGGACATTCCGATATTTCTACCACTCAGGTCTATGCCCGTGTCAGCCCGAAGAAACTTTTCGAGGACATGGACAAATTTATCAAAGCTACCGAGGATTTTCAATTAACACTTTAATACATAAAATGATATGCGAAGCACATTTTCATTGTTAC
>NZ_JAMZEE010000003.1:0-159899 GCF_024704895.1 Bacteroides muris (ex Fokt et al. 2023)
AAGGGTGGAAAGAATTCGCATTACAAGCTTACAGGAAAGGAACCTCTCATTAGAACTATGCTCGAATATGGTTATTCAAAGGCTGCTATCTGTCGTAAGCTTAAATGCAATCCTAAAACATTGGATGACCATTTGCGAAGAATGGAAGTCTAAAATTAGGAAATACCGAACTCTGTTTCTATATTTGTAATCCCCGAAACAATAGAGACAACATGAATCTTCTATGAAGGAGTGTAACCCGTAGTCAGTCGGGTTCCGGTATCTATGCCGGTGGGGACACTTCTTTATAGAGGATTCGCCATTTTTTTATTAATACTATGAGAAAGAATTTTGCTATTGCAATATGTGGAATTTTCGCCATAATCTGCGTAGGTAGTGCTATTGGAATGTTTTATGTTAAGACAGAGCCAATGAATATTGATTTGATGGCTGCATTGGTAGGTGTGTTATCGATATTGGTAACGGTATTAATAGGCTTTCAAATAGCCAATTATTTCTTTGCAAAGGATTATCTTCTCAAAGTCATTAATGAAAAGGTTGATGCGAAATTGGGAAAGATAACGCATACAATCAAGGGATATTCTTTGTATGCGAGGGATAAGTTTTATTTTCATTCATTCTATATTAATGCTTTCGACCTATATATGGAAGCTTTAAACGAAGTTGTTATAGGCGGTGATGCAGAATCAATAGATTACATTGCAAGCAAAGTTATTATGGTTATAGAAGAAATGGAGAAACAGAATAAGTGCTACATTATGACGATGTATAAATTGAAGTATATTAAAATTGCAAATAAGCTGAAAGGAGAAAACTGCAATAGGATATTAAATTTCATCTTAGAGGCTGGAGGTGTAGATGGAGACGGCAGCACTTTTATTTATCCACCTCAGACTCCTCAAATTCAGAAGGATGAGGGAAAATAAAAGTAGCTCCGCTATCAACAAGTATTTTGGCTATAAGCCTGCATATTCCTATGAATAATGCGAGTCCTCCAACTGTCAATAGTGTTATTAAAGAAATATTAGCAAAATCTGTCATTGTAAAACTAACCATAACCTTTTCCTTTCCACAAAGATAGGGAAATATTCCTTATCTAATGCTTTGATTTACACAAAATAACACCTGTCTTTGCATATAATCAAGAGCTTAGTGGCAACTTACGTTGTCATCGAGCTCTTTTTTTATGTCCTTTTTCGAGGCTGTGGAAGCAATTACTTTTGCTGTCACGGAATGTCAGTGGAAAATTGTAATTCAACAACTTGTTTGATTTCGTCTGATGTACATTTGTGCGGTGTCGGACAAAGATATGGTTATTAGTAGATTATTAAATGAATTGGTGAAATGGGTATGAATGATTGGGTTATGTTGGTGACCGCCCTCGGTGGCATCGAGGGCATCAAGCAGCTTATTAAGTGGTGGATGTCGCGCAAAACCAACGCGCGTATTGAGGACGCACATGCTGATGTCGAGGAGTTCAAGGCATTACGGGAGTACAACGAGTTCCTGCAGAAGCAGCTTTCGGAAAAGGAACAGCGATTCGTGGAGCAGACAGACCGGCTTCGTAAGGTGCAGGATGAGTTATTTACACTGAAGGAGGCTAATTCAGACTTGAAACTGGAACTGGCGCTTAAACGGTGTGAGAGGAAGAAATGCGGTGACAGAGAACCGCAAAATGGGTATTAATTGAATAAGGAGGAAAATTGAAATGGCGAATGTGAATCAACTTGCACCGTTTATCCTAAAATGGGAAGGCGGTTTCGTGAATGACCCGGCAGACCTTGGAGGCGCAACGAACATGGGAGTGACTATCGGCACGTGGAAGTCATGCGGCTATGACAAGGACGGTGACGGTGATATAGACGTGGATGACCTGCGTCTGCTTACCCGTGAGGATGTCGTTAAACGGGTGCTAAAGCCGCATTATTGGGATAGGTGGAAGGCAGATTTGATAACGAGCCAGTCTGTGGCGAATATCCTTGTCGATTGGGTGTGGGCATCCGGTACGCATGGAATAAAGATTCCTCAACGTTTGCTTGGTGTTACTGTGGATGGAATAGTAGGTCCTAAGACACTTGCTGCGGTGAATGCCAGGAACCCGCGTGAGTTGTTCGACATGATTAAGATTGCACGGTTTGACTTCATCGAGGATATATGCCGTTCTCGTCCGGCGAACAATAAATTTAAGAGAGGCTGGATGAACCGTATAAACGATTTAAGGTTCGAGGAATGAAAAAGTTACCGTGGATATTGATTGTACTGCTGGTAATTGCTTGTGTGACGGCTTGGTTCCGTCCGCATGAGCAGCCTCCGGCTGAAGTTCGTGTAGAGACGAAGATAAAGACGGTTGTCAAGGTAGATACGATGCTTATCTCTGCACCGATGGCTGTGTTCTGGCGTTTCGTGCCGGATGATACGACATGGATAGGTGATACCTTGCTTCATCGCCGACAAGTGGTGTATTCAGATAGTTTATATCGTGCGATAGTGAGCGGATATGTAGACCCTCGGCTGGATAGTATGGTGGTGTATCCGAAGACTGTGTATCAGACGGTGACGAATGATATTTATCATCCGGTGATTGTCAAACCGAAAAGGAAGCGTTGGGGATTTGGCTTGCAGGCTGGATATGGCTATCCGGGTGGATGGTATGTTGGGGCTGGGGTGAGCTATAATTTGTTTATGTGGTAGGAGTATTTTTAACATATAGACGTAAGTCTCTAATTTTTTCTATTATAGTATTTGTAGGAAGACTTTATGGTAAATGTTGTAACAACGAAAATTTTATTTAATCTTTATCCACGAATTTGATAGCGATATCGCATATGAAATAATATAAACATAACAACCTGAACTAAGCGGTTATCATTTGTGAAAACGATTATCGCTTATTTTTTTGCTTATAAAATTCTTTCTATTTGAAAAAAATATATCTTTGCAACTAGGGATTAAATGTAAACTGAAAAAAATATTTGCATTCATAAACTATCTAATTTTATCTTTAATATGAGAAAACAAAATTTTCAAACAGTAAGTTGGTTTAATGACATCTATCGAAGAGATTTGTTAAATTTGTCACCATCTTATCAAAGAAGGAGTGTCTGGAGTCAAGAATATAAAGACTTTTTTATTGATACTATACTACTTAATTACCCAGCACCTGCCCTTTTCCTATTTGAAGAGATAGATACAAACGGTGTGGCCAAGTATAATGTTGTAGATGGTAAACAACGATTAACAACTATTTTTGATTTCGTAGATAATAAATTTCCAATATCTGAAAAAGCTACAAATAAGAATCTTAGAGGTAAATATTTTGATGATTTAAATAACGATATAAAGATAAATATTTGGAACTATAGCTTTATTGTAGAGTACATACCTTCTGAAAATGAAAGTATAATAAACGATATTTTCGATAGAATAAATCGAAATACGGCAAAATTATCAGCGCAAGAATTGAGGCATGCTAAATATTCAGGTGCTTTTATCACAACATCCGAGAATATGACTGATTTATTTTATTCAGAATTGCGTGATAATGTCCCACGTATTACTAGTCAAGCAAGAAAACAAATGAAAGATGTTGAATTCGTAGCTCAGCTTTTATTACTAATCGAAGAAGGCCCCAAAGGCTATTCACAAGAAGAGATAGACGTTGCTTTTAATGATAGAGATGAAGAATGGGTAAACGAAACATATGTTGTTGAACTTTTTAAGAGAGCTATAAATGTTATAAAAGAAATTTGGGCAAATGATGAAAGTGGAAAAATGAAAGGTTCCAGATTAATGAATCAAGCTGATTTTTACTCTTTATTCGGAGCTATAATCCTTAACTTGAAAGAAGGAAAAATATATTTAGCACCAGCTTATTATGATAAGTTGATGGATTTTATGGATAAAGTTAATGATGAAGAATATAGATCAAATAATCCATCATTTGAGAATTATTATCAGAATGCAAGAGCTGCATCCAATAGAACATCAGCTCGTAAAGATAGAATTCAAATATTGCAAGATTATTTAAATACTAATCTATGATTGTTCCAAAATTAATCCAAGATTATTATAGTCAACAAGAGCCATATGTAAAGATATTGAAAAGAAAAGTAGAAGAGACTCTACTTCCTTACTGCTCAAGTTTAGGCTATGCTTTCTTAGGTAGAATCAAAACTGTTCAGTCTTTGAGTGAAAAGATAGAAACTGGTCGATTTAGTAGTTGGAGTGAAATTGATGATTTGTATGCTGCTACGATTGTGGTTCCTAATAAAGGTAAAGAAAAAGGTGTAATAGAACATATTGGTACATTATTTGATATTATAAAGAGCAAAAGAAGGGAGACAACCGAAAATGATCCTGATGTCTTCAGATTTGACCATACAAGAATGTATTGTCAAATGAAAGATATGTCAATTTCTCATCAGGTTAAGAGTATTGTATTTGAAATACAAGTAAAAACAGTATTCGAATATGCATGGGGGGTATCTACCCATGATTTATTTTATAAAGCGGATATAATTGATTGGAGGTTATCTAGATTAGCTGCACAATTAAAAGCTTCTGTGGAACAACTAGATATGATTGTAGCAGATTCTTCAAATGCTTATTTGCATGTAGTTCCGAGTCCTTCTAAAAAGACGGATTTAAGAAGGTTAACATTAGAATTGATTACTGATTTTTTTAATAATCCTGAAGTTCCAGAAGAAATATGTCCCAAAGACAAATCAAGGTTGTCAGATAATATTTGTTCTTTAATTAAAAAAGTAGATATTGACAAAATTAAGCACTTGTTTTCTTTTGCAAATGTGAAAGCAAATATTTTGAAACGGGCAAATTTCCCTCGTTCTATTTCTGCTTTTCAATTTTTTATAGGGGTGGCAATTGAGAATGGTATTCAATTAAATGAGAATAAGGCGCTATTAATAACATTCGAACTTGAAACTATTTTCCCTGCCTCAAAAAGAATATCACATCGTTTCATGCCACCAAAGGTAGAATTCGAAAAGAAAGTTTTTGGTTCTTATAAAAAACAACTGACTCCATTACAAAGATTGAAAAAATCTCAGAGAAAGAGAAAGACCAGAAAATAATAGTTAATTTATATAGATATACACGTTTAAAGTCCATGATATTTGTCATCTTGGCTTCCATTGAGGTTTTTATCATACTTTTCTTTTATAAAAATTCTCTCAAATCACGTAGGGAATTTCAGAAAAGCAGTTGTCTTTATAGTAGAATCCGGTATATAGTGTTAGTATAGTCCTTCTTTCAGCCATTGCAGTTTCTTTATACTGGATTTACAGAATGTTCCAACATTGTGTGCTCTAATTGATTGTAGATATTGAAAGGAACATGCTGTACCTCAGCTTTTATGCGGCTGAGGTTTTGTCGGAGACAAGAGTGCGTTGTTGAACGTGCGATGGAAATATGTGTTTAACCAAATTATTAGTTATGAAAAAAGAGTTTTGTATGGTAATTGCATTTGCTATGGCTTTAGCCGGGTTATTTATGCTTATGTTTATGTCATTTGATTAGTGAATGTCTGTTTGTTGACTGTTTTATAGAAGGGGCGGCTTATTCAGCTGCCTTGTTCCATTTCCCAGGAATTAAGTAATCCATATTGTGTAATTATTCCCCATGTGTGGTACTCAGTTCCACATATTTCCACACATAATTATTCCTTCTTGTTTTTATAATATGCTGATGTATAGTGTATTATGTACTGATGTACATCATGGCATATCGTTTGTTCTATAGTTAATACAAAAACTATATTTATTTACTTAAAACTTACGATTATGAAAAAAGTATTGGTAGCATTAGCAATGGTTATGGGATTAGGCAGTTCAGTAGCATTTGCTTACGTGGTTTCTGGAACACAGTCTGTAGAGCAAACTCAGCAAAATCCTCAGGATGAGTTCACAAAAGTGGAAGTAAAAGACTTGCCTCAGGCAGTTATGAATGTCTTGGCTAAGGACTATGAGGGGGCTGTAATAAAGGAGGCTTTCATTTCCGAGAAAGAAACCGGTAAGATTTATAAGGTTGTGTTGACCATCACCGAGGAAAATCAATCCACTGAAGAAGTAACGGTACTTCTGAATGAAAAAGGAGAAACTGTAGAATGAATGGAAACTCTGTAGTGGTTCGGCATCCATCTACAGAGATGATTCGAGATGCTTTTATGTCTATCTCGTTAATGCGAAAGGGGCGGCTGAATAGTCGCTCTTTTTGTTTATATTGTAATAATAGTTCGTTTCTTTTTCGTCAGAAATTCCTATTATAGAGGGTTGTTTTATACAAAATAATGTTTATATTTGTATTCTAATCCCTATTGTATTATGAATGACAAACAACAACTTCTAATTGATTGTATTTCCCTTCTTCCCGTTATAGGCATTCTGGTTTTGATAACTGTTGCCAATGACCAGCTTGTTACTATGGTTGCTGCCTATGTGCTTTGCGGAGAACTCTTATGCGTATTGGTTAGCAGGATATTAAATTTGTACTATATTGATGTGGCTTTTGTTTGGTTGGGTGGGATTATGCTTTGGTTGTGGTATTGGCTCTGGTTGGAGTCAAGCCATGTAGTGATGGAGATTGTGGAAAAGGCAGTTGAATGAATCGCTCCTCTTTCAGTAAAAATCCCCGTAGCGGCTCAACTACGGGGATGGTGTCAAATAACAGAGTATCAATATGAGATACTAAGTGAGCCTATTTTTTGAGATATGTCTTGTAGTGCATTGTTGAATGTCTGTAATTCTTCTTTGGTAAAGCGTGCCGGTTTCCCGTTTACCAGATTGCCATTTAACCTCTGATATAACCACGAACGGCTCTTGTTGAAATACTTTTTCGCAAGATAGCTTAGAGAAACTATTTCGGCAACTTCTTGTAATTGCAATTTGATTGCACTTTCTTCTATAACGTCCAGTTTCCTATCAATGTTCTGTAAGCGTTCTGATACGAAATCTGCAATAGCTTTTTTATCTTCTTCCGAATTGTACTTGGCGGCTATTTCTCTCATTTTGGTATAGAACTCTGGAGAGTCTGTACCAAGTAGTGGCTTTAATGCCAGTAATTCATCTTTCAGTGCCATATATTTGTTTTTTAGTGCCCTCTCCGGAGAGAGGGACTTTGTTTTACTTCTTTTTTTCTAACTCTTTCAATATTTTGTCGATTGTCAGTAATCGGTCTAATCTTTTATCAATCTCTTTTTCCTGGTTAGTTCCGGTAACTTCGGCAATAAACCTTAGCTGGTCTAATTCTTTTTTGAGGAATGCTCTTTGTATAAGCAGGTCCTTTTTAATTTGTTCGTTACTCATGTTGATTACTTTTGTTATTTGACATTACAAAGATAATAATCTTTTGGTTATTAAACAACTATTGCATGAATTATTTTCGTTATCTCGCATATTTTTTCCATATTTGCAGTGCGTTACATACTTTATTGAATAGGAGGAATAGTAATATTCCGACCGTAGAGCTACTGGTGATAAATTTTGCCAGTAGCTTGTTCATATACGGTTCCGACCCCCGTGTGATAGCTTAATGGTTTCACTGTATCCTCCTATTTGAGAATATGTAACGCAACGGGAAAGCGGAACCGTTCTTTTTTCCGCTTCTTAATCCGGTTGTGTTATGGGTAAACTTGAATCATCCTTTCCGAAGCTCACAAAGTCCTTTATTGGCTATGGTCACTATCAGCTGACAGTTACGTATTCCGACTGTGTGAAAACAGCACTGACGGGAGATACAGACTTAATAGACCGTTTGAACTCCGACATAGAAAAGGAGAGGGAAGATGCCACTGCCGAAGCAATAGCTTTCGTCCAAGAACAATCACTTTAGCCCATCGAGGATTTTCCTTATTGCTATATCTGCATGTTTCCTCATAATCTTTACATAGTTGAAGATGGGACGGTTTTTCTTCATGCTTTGACCAATGCAGTATTCAAGGGTTTCCAAAGATATTCCTAGCTCAAACCCATGTTGAACGAATGATTTACGTGCAGAGTAATAGACTACATGCGATTCAATGCCGATATTTTCTGCAAGACGCTTAATCTCTTTGGTAACAAACTTCCTAAAATTGTCATAAGTGTATTTATAGCCAAAATTGAGCTTGCCATTTTTTCCCATCCATTCTTTTATTATCGGTTTGGCCTCTTCCGGTATGCTGAAACTTATCTTTTTATCCCCTTTTTTGGTGTTCTTTGATTTTTCCCGGATATACTCTATGGTGTCTCTGTTTTTAAAATTGAATTGCATCAGGTCAATAAGGTTTATCCCCCCAAGGTAATAGGATAGCATAAAAAGGTCACGGGCCATCCGAAGGGATTTTTCTTTTGGGGTGGAATCCCTTATCTGCTTTACCTCATCGACGCTAATGTCAAGCTCTCGTATATTGCCTTCCGGCTTTTCGTAATATTCAAAAGGGTGCGTGTCATACGATACCTTCTTGTCCCGGACGGCTTGATTAAGTATTGCCTTTAAATGTGCCATATGTGTACCGCGCGTGACCGGATTTAGGTTTTTCTCATTCTTTAGGTAGACATCGAACTCCTTGATGGTTCGTGGAGTGATGCCATCCAGCATTACATCTAATTTGATGAAATCATTGAAGTATCTGCAGGTACGGCGGTAAAGTTCAGCCGTGCTCTTTCTACCTTCCTTTTCCATATTAATGATATAGTCAGTAGATGCAGATGAAAAAGGTGCTGCCCCTTGTTTTATATTGGATAGGTATTCAACGACTTGGGCACATGTATATGATTGTGTGCTAATTCTATCTAATGCTTCTTGGTAGGAGTTTAGAATACTTCTGAGTTTCATGTTTACATATGAAGCATTTGGTATACCTATTACTTGGCCGTCTTTGAATTGCGACAAGTCATCAATGTTGAAGCGAGTAACAAGATACCTTGTTTCCTGCTTGTGTCCAATTGCAATTCTGATTTTGTGTTTTCCGCTTTTCAGCATCTTAGCTGGAACAACGGCAAGTTTGAGAGTTGTCATAATTGTTCTGGATTCGTTTTCGACAAGTTCTAAATGTCAAAAGTGACAGAATTTGTCTTTTTTTTAATCCAAAACGAAATTTGGAAATTCCTTTAGATGAGCTACAATACCTTGTAAGACCGTTTTTTAGGAGGTGGAGCGTACCGGACTCGAACCGGTCACCTCGACACTGCCAGTGTCGCGCTCTAGCCAGATGAGCTAACGCCCCGTTGCCAACGTTTGCGGGCTTGCTTTCATTTTTGATGGTGCAAATATAATGCATTATTCTGAAATAATTGCTATGTTTGCGAAAGAATTTGAAAAAATAAGTTATGCTGATATATAATACCACTTATCATGTAGAGAAAGGAGAAGACAAAAACTTCCTGATATGGATGCAGGAACACTATCTTCCCGAGGTAGAAAAGAATGGAATATTGTATGCTCCACGTATAGCCCGTATCTTGAGTCATATTGAGGAAGGAAGTATCTGTTATTCTGTTCAGTTTGAGGTAGAGAACTCTGCCAAACTGCATCGTTGGCATCAAGAGCAAGGAGTGAAACTGAATGAGGAATTACTGAATATCTTTAAGAATAAAGTGATTGGATTTCCTACATTGATGGAGGTAATAATGTGATACAACCGGTCAAAGAGAAAATAATATTGGGTATAGACCCTGGTACCACCATTATGGGGTATGGAGTATTGCGTGTGGCAGGTGTCAAGCCAGAAATGATAGCTATGGGAATTATTGACCTCCGCAAATTTGGAGACCACTATCTGAAGTTACGCCATATTCATGAACGGATACTGAGTATCATAGAGAGTTATTTGCCTGATGAGCTTGCTATTGAAGCCCCTTTCTTTGGAAAGAATGTACAGTCCATGTTGAAGTTGGGGCGTGCGCAAGGCATAGCAATGGCAGCTGCTTTGAGTAGGGATATTCCCATTACGGAATATGCTCCTTTAAAAATAAAGATGGCAATCACCGGAAACGGACAAGCATCCAAGGAACAGGTGGCGAACATGTTGCAGCGTATGCTGCATTTTCCTAAAGAGGATATGCCTACTTTTATGGATGCAACGGACGGGCTTGCTGCTGCCTATTGTCACTTTCTGCAGATGGGGCGTCCCACGGTGGAGAAAGGTTATCATGGCTGGAAAGACTTTATTGCCAAAAATCCGGATAAGGTGAAGAAGTATAAGAATTGAAATGTAGAATATAAAAATAATATCATGAAATTGAATGAACTTGCTATCATTGGAGTGGCTGCGACAACGGTTGTAAGCTGCACTCCCGCGAAGACGGAGTATGCTTCGTATGAACTTTACCCTGTTCGTTCGGGTAGTCTGACAGAGATGGAATATACACCTGCTGCCACGCAATTCACGTTATGGGCGCCTACGGCGGATGAAGTTCGCCTGATGTTGTTCGAAGCAGGAGATGGAGGTCATGCCTACGAAACTATTTCAATGGAATCATCTGAAGAAGGGACTTGGAAAGCTAAAGTTGAAAAGGACTTGATCGGTAAATTCTACACATTCAATGTGAAAATCAATGATAAGTGGTTGGGGGACACTCCGGGTATCAATGCCAAAGCTGTAGGGGTGAATGGAAAGCGTGCCGCCATCATCGACATGAAATCCACGGACCCCGAAGGATGGGCAGATGATAAACGTCCGGCATTGGCCTCTCCTGCCGATGTGATTCTTTATGAAATGCACCATCGTGATATGTCCATCGACCCGTCGTCGGGTATTGAGCATAAAGGAAAGTTCCTGGCATTGACAGAACAAGGAACGGTAAGTCCCGACAAGCTGGCAACCGGCATTGACCATCTGAAAGAATTGGGAGTGACACATGTACATCTCCTTCCGTCTTATGACTATGCCTCCGTTGATGAGACAAAGCTGGACGAGAATAAGTATAATTGGGGATATGATCCGCAGAACTACAATGTGCCTGACGGCTCTTATTCCACTGACCCTTATAAGCCGGATGTTCGTATCCGCGAATTCAAGCAGATGGTGCAGGCTTTGCACAAAGCTGGTATCCGTGTTGTTCTGGATGTGGTGTATAACCATACTTTCAATACATCTGACAGCAATTTCGAACGTACAGTTCCAGGATACTTTTATCGTCAGCGGCCGGATGGCACGTATGCAAACGGTTCGGCTTGTGGCAATGAAACTGCCAGCAACCGTCCGATGATGCGTAAATACATGATTGAGTCTGTATTGCACTGGATTAATGAATACCACATTGACGGCTTCCGTTTTGACCTGATGGGTATCCATGACATCGAAACAATGAACGAAATCCGTAAGGCGGCAACGTCTGTAGATTCGACTATATTTATATATGGTGAAGGATGGGCGGCATCGGCTCCACAGATGGCGGAAGATTCTCTGGCAATGAAAGC
This sequence comes from Bacteroides muris (ex Fokt et al. 2023), assembly GCF_024704895.1. Lineage (NCBI taxonomy): Bacteria > Pseudomonadati > Bacteroidota > Bacteroidia > Bacteroidales > Bacteroidaceae > Bacteroides > Bacteroides muris (ex Fokt et al. 2023). The sequence continues at coordinate 11,416 of NZ_JAMZEE010000003.1, forward strand.
CAATACTTATAAGATGCCGGGTGTTGCTGCTTTCTCTGACGAAATGCGTGATGCTTTGCGCGGTCCGTTCAATGACAATCATCAAGGTGCTTTCCTTGCCGGATTGCCGGGAGGAGAGGAGAGCATAAAGTTTGGTATTGTAGGAGCCATCAGGCATCCGCAAGTAAATAATGACTCTGTGAATTATAGTAAGTCTCCGTGGGCGGAACAACCTACACAGATGATCAGCTATGTTTCCTGCCATGATGATATGTGCTTGGTGGATAGGCTGAAAGCAAGTATTCCGGGTATTATTCCCGTAGAATTGGCAAAGCTTGACAAATTGGCGCAAACAGCCGTATTCACTTCACAGGGTGTACCGTTTATTTATGCCGGTGAGGAAGTGATGCGTGACAAGAAGGGAGTGCACAATAGTTTTGAGAGTCCCGATTCCATCAATGCGATTGATTGGAGACGAAAGGCGGAGCATGCAGATGTATTTGCTTATTATAAAGGTTTGATACAGCTTCGTAAGAAGCATCCGGCTTTCCGTATGGGTGATGCGGATTTGGTGCGTAAACATTTGGAATTTCTACCGGTTGACGGCAGCAATGTGGTGGCTTACCGTCTGAAAGAAAATGCCAACGGTGATGCTTGGGGAGATATTATAGTAGTCTTGAATGCCCGTAAGGAGCCTGCCAAACTTACCGTACCCGAAGGTAAATATACAGTGGTCTGCAAGGATGGCTTTATCAATGAACAAGGTTTGGGTACACTGTACGGCCCCGAAGTTGTTGTTCCGGCCCAATCGGCACTGATTATGTATAAATGATGATTGGATGATGCAGCAACATACAATACACATAGCGGGGGGCGTAGTACGCAACCCGCTTGTTCGTTTGACAGAGCCTGTCACCCTTGATTTTCTGGCAGGAGAACACATTGCCATTGTAGGACCGAACGGAGCCGGAAAGAGTCTTTTGGTGGATATGCTGACGGGAAAGTATTTATTGCGTGATGGTGAGCTTACCTATGATTTCTCTCCCTCCCTCACGAAAACTGCCTATGACAATATCAGATACATTGCTTTCCGTGATACTTACGGTTCCGCCGATGCCAATTATTACTATCAACAGCGTTGGAATGCCCACGACCAGGAGGATGCTTCGTCGGTACGCGAAGTACTGGGAGAAGTAAAGGACGATGCCTTGAGGCAACGGCTATTTGAACTTTTCAGCATAGAGCCGATGCTTGACAAGAAAATCATTCTTCTCAGTAGTGGGGAACTCCGTAAGTTTCAGCTGACTAAGGCTCTATTGTCCGCTCCCCGAATTCTTATCATGGATAATCCTTTCATCGGGTTGGATGCGCCTACACGCGAACTGCTCTCCGGTTTGTTGGAACAGCTTACCAGGCTGGGCGGGTTGCAAATTGTCCTTGTGCTTTCCATGTTGGATGATATACCTTCATTTGTTACACACGTTGTTTCGGTAGATGGTATGAAGGTGAGCGGGAAGATGAAGCGCGAGGAGTATGTGCAGGCATTCTGTGTGGACAATCAGATACATATTCGGGAAGAAGCCGGTGCTTTGGAGGAATTGCGGCGGCGTATTTTTGATTTACCCTATGAGCATACGGATTTTACTTCCGATGAAGTGGTGAAGTTGAACGGGGTCAGTATCCGTTACGATGACCGTATCATTCTGAAGGAGCTGGATTGGACAGTGATGCGTGGGGAGAAGTGGGCGTTGAGTGGCGAGAACGGTTCCGGTAAGTCTACGTTACTCAGTCTGGTATGTGCCGATAATCCACAGTCGTACGCTTGTGATATCAGTCTTTTCGGACGGAAGCGCGGGACGGGGGAGAGTATTTGGGAAATCAAGAGACACATCGGTTACGTCAGTCCGGAGATGCACCGTTCTTATCTGAAGAACCTGCCTGCCATGGAGATTGTAGCTTCCGGTCTGCACGACAGTATCGGACTGTATAAGCGTCCTCACGCAGAACAGATGTCGGTATGCGAGTGGTGGATGGATATTTTCGGTATTGCCGCCTTGAAAGACAAGCCTTTTCTGCAACTTTCCAGTGGTGAACAACGTCTGGCGTTGTTGGCGCGTGCTTTCGTGAAAGACCCGGAATTGCTGATTTTGGATGAACCGCTTCATGGACTTGATACTTACAACCGTCGTCGGGTCAAGAAGATTATAGAAGCATTCTGCCACCGAAGAGATAAAACGATGATTATGGTGACTCATTATGAAAACGAGTTGCCGGGTACGATTACGAATCGGCTATTTTTGAAACGCAACTGATAATAATACTACAAAAAAATGAAGTACGGAACTCTTTACCTGTTGCTTCTGCTTTTCTTGTTGGTTTCTTGTGGAAAACAGCGTCTGGCATCGGAGCCTATGCGTCCCGATTCTGCTAGAGTGGCTTGGATTTTTTATAAGAAAATCTGGGCTGTATCCGCATTGGATAGTGTGGAAAGATATGCAAATCTGACATGTCGTTATCTTTCGGATAAAGAACTCACAGCAAGAGTGAATTACGGTGTGGCGCTTCGTTGCATGAAGTTAGGAATGTTTGAACGGGCTTTGGTCTATTATAGGAAAACAGGTGACGGGGCAGATACTTGGATACAGGGAGAAGTGTGTAGGGCCATGCCCGAGGCTTATGCCGGTATGGGGCGTTATTTGGATGCAGTCCGTTGTCTGGACTCCATACGCGATTGCAGGCAGTCTCGTTCCGTCATACCGCATTATTGCCTGGCTAAGGGAAACCTGTATGCCATGACAGGACAAGTTGATTCGGCCTGCCGTTACTATGAAAGTGCTGCTCGTTCGCTGAATCGTTGGGTGGCAGGTGTAGCTTCGCGGCGATTGAGTGCTTTTCATGCTTTGCGTGGCAAGGATAGCTTAGCTTATAATCTGGCATTGAAAGCGGATAAGATACTGATACGTGAAATCCAAAAGGAAGAAGCTACAGAAAATCGTGAGAATTATGAGAAAGAGAAAATGCAGAATGAACTGAATCGTTTGAGGATAGACAAGCAGCGGCAAGAAATCATGGTATTATCCCTTGGACTGATTGTGGTTCTGATTGTTTTTGTTTTCTATTTTGTATCGCAGCGTCGAAAACGCCAGACCGACCTCTTGTTGTTGCAGGAGAAAACGATTCGACTGGAACAGACCCGACAGTTGCTGGTGCAGGCAGAGGAGTTGACGCTTTTGCGTGAAAAGGAATCGCAGTTGCGCGAGTCTTTATTTCGCCGTATGAAGTCTTTTCATAAGATTCCTTCTTTGGAAGACAACGACCGGAAAGAAACAGATACCAACCTGCGCATTGCTTTGAGTAAAGAGGACTGGGACGATATCCGGCAGACGGTGGATAAGAGTTATGATAACTTTACGCAACGGCTGAAACGGAGTTTTCCTTCTTTGTCGGAGAAGGATGTCAATTTTTGTTGTCTGGTGAAGATTGGAGTCAGTATAAAAGACCTTTCAGATATTTATTGTATCAGTCGCACATCCGTCAGCCGTAAAAAGCAGCGGGTGAAAAAAGATAAGTTCGGATTGACTGCCGAAGATGATACTTTGGATTCTTTTTTGCGGCATTTTTAGAATTATGTGGCAAAATGTCTATATGATACTTTCTTTGTATATAGGTTATATATCTGTATTATAGTGAAATATAAAAGAAAGAAACTTCCGCTTTTGTCTATCGCGAAAATTGTGTTATTGCAATTTCTACTCTAATTTTGTTCTCATTCTATTCATGAATTTAAAAAGAATGAGGACATGAAAAACAAAAAACAGATGAGGGTCTTTTCCTTATTGATGGGGGTGGCTTTATTGGCAGGTTGCAATGGAGCCGGTAAAAAAGCGACGGATGGTTTGGCTGACTATCCGATGGTAAATTCTTTGGCCGGGCAGTCGGTGGTAGGTTCTGTGGAGGTAATGGATGGCGATTCGGTATGGGTCTGTGACTTTCCTAAATTAAAAGATACGGTTACTTTGCCTTTAAGTGCTATTGCGGAAGAGTTTCAAGTGGTGAAATTGGATAACAGTGACGAGGCGCTGGTTCCGGCAGGAGGTGTTTTGGTTTCGGACAATTATATATTGGTATATGGCAGGCAGCAGACACCTTTTAAACTATTTGACAAGTCCGGCAGGTTTCTGGCGAATATAGGCTCTTTCGGACAAGGGCCGGGTGAGTATCAGCTGGTGTATGATGCACAGATTGACGAGGCGTCGGAGCGTATTTATATCCTGCCCTGGAATGCAAAAGCTTTGCTTGCTTATGACTTGAAAGGTCAGTATGTACAGAGCATTCCTCTGCCCACACTGGTTCCGAAGGGGAAATTTAAAGTGGACAGTAAAAATTCCACTCTATCGGTATTCATCCTTCCTTTCAATAATCTGCTCTATGCGGCATGGCGTCAGGACCTTCAGGGGAATCTGCTGGATACCATTCCCGGACGTCATTTGGCGGTGCGTCCGGACTTCAGTAACGAGGTATTTAGTAACAAGGTGAACGGAAAGTTCGATGTATCTTTATTTACTTTCTTTGAACTTCGTCCCGATACGCTTTATCATTTTGAAGAGGGACGTTTGAATCCGCGTTTTACGGTGGATTTCGAGATGAAGGAAATCCCGATACATTTTTATCAGGAATTGCCCCACTGTTTTGTGGGCGACGTGACGGTAAAGAAGCAGGTAAGTGAGAATAGCTATGTCACTGATGCTCCGTCCTGTTATATCATGGACAAGAAGACGTTGAAAGGTGCTTTCTACAGATTGGTGAATGACTATCTGGGAGACATGCCCGCCTATCTTACGGTGAATGGTGATTACTATATTCTCAATATGGAGCCAGCCAAGCTAAAAGATGCTTTGGAGAAACATCTGGAAATCAAGACAAATCTTTCTTCCAAAGAACGCGAACGCTTGCAGAAGTTGGTAGATAGCATCCATGAGAATGACAATAACTATATATTATATGCTAAATTGAGATAAACCATGAAATATGTTTGTTTTCTTGTTGGTACTTTTCTCTTTTTCGACTTGCAAATAGAGAGCGGAAAAAAGAACCGGTTGTTGCCGATACTCTGTCTGTGACCGTAGAACCGGTACGTTCTGTTGAACCGTCTTTGGTTGCCGGAAGTGTCACTTTGAGCGAGGATTATTTAGTGCAGAGTTGCGGTAGTGCTCGCGGAACGGCATATTTGTATGAAACGACTGCTTCTAAGCTGTATGCCGCAGATACTACCGGCACTCTAAAGTCGGTTCCTGTAAAATTCGAGGCCATAAAAGGGAGCAGCTATTCTAGCAAGCAAATAGTCATGGCGGCGCCTGATACACTCTATTCGGTAGATAACGTCAGGGGAGGCAAGGCACTTTTCCGCACGGTATTGCAAGGTGACTCAACGGTGACGGAGCAGATTTACAATCTCTCTTTCAGTAAAAAGCACAAGGGGTGGGCTGCTTATATAGGAGACTTCCTTTATGAGTTGCCGGAAGATGTATTGCGTGGTCAACAAGCACTATGAATGCTATAAGCCTATCTTTCAATGTAATTATTGACTGATATTGGCGAGAAATAGAATAAAAAGATTTATTTTTGCGCCTTATATTAAATATATGATAAGGCACTGATGAAAGATAGGCTCATAGGATTTATTAAGACATACTGCTTGTTTGTCTGTATTTTTGTGTTGCAGAAACCACTATTTATGCTGTTTTACAAGTCGCTGTATCCGGACGCCTCGTGTGCGGACTGGTTCAGTGTCGCTTGGCATGGGTTACCTTTGGACTTGTCTTTGGCTGGTTATCTGACGGCTATTCCAGGTTTCCTTTTCATTGCTTCCGTATGGACGCTTTCTAAATCCCTTCATCGCATCTGGTGCGGGTATTTCCTCTTTGTTTCAGTTCTTATTTCCATAATTTTTACTGTCGATTTAGGACTGTACGAGTATTGGGGATTTCGTTTGGATGCTACTCCGTTATTCTATTTCTTTTCTTCTCCTAAAGATGCAGTGGCCAGCGTCAGCATCTGGATGGTGCTGGGAGGAATTGTGGCAATGGTTGTGTATGCTGTCGTACTCTATGCTGTTTTTTACAGCATCTTGTTGCAGAAGAAACAGCTGCTGCGGATGAAACTGCCTTATCGTCGTCTGAAGATGTCGGGCATACTGTTGCTGATGACGGGGTTGCTGTTTATTCCTATCCGTGGAGGCTTTACGGTATCTACCATGAATGTGGGGAAAGTCTATTTCAGTGCCGAGCAGCGTCTGAACCATGCAGCTATCAACCCTGCATTCAGTCTGATGGAATCTCTTGCCAAGCAGAAGGACTTCAGCAAGCAGTACCGTTTTATGGAAGCTGCGAAGGCCGACCGGCTTTTTAAAGACATGCTTGAGCCTGCAGTAGTCGGTGGTCAAACGGAAGAGACTGACTCTGTGCTGCAAGCTACTGACTCGCTGCATACTTTATTCAATACTCAGCGTCCCGATGTACTCTTTGTGATTCTTGAGAGTTTTTCCTCCAGGTTGATGACAGCTTTGGGAGGTGAGCCGGACATTGCCATCCATCTGGATAGTCTGAGTAAAGAAGGGGTACTCTTTACGAACTTCTACGCCAACAGTTTCCGTACGGACCGTGGACTGGTGGCTATCTTGAGCGGTTATCCTGCCCAGCCCACCACGAGTATCATGAAATATCCCCGCAAGACGCAGTCTATTCCTGCCATTGCAGGCAGCTTGCGGAAGGCGGGTTATGGTACCAAGTATTATTATGGCGGTGATGCCGACTTTACCAATATGCGTTCCTACCTGATGTCATCGGGCTTTGAAGATATTGTTTCCGACCAGGACTTTCCCGTAACGGAACGTTTAAGTAAGTGGGGGGCGCACGACCATCTCGTATTCAACCGTCTGCTGGAAGACTTGAAAACCGAAGCAGCCGAAGGAACTGCCGAAGAGAAAACTCCTCATTTCCGTGTCTTGCAGACCTCCAGCAGCCACGAGCCTTTTGAAGTACCTTTCCGTCGTTTGGAGAATGACCGGCTGAACGCCTTTGCCTATACGGATAGTTGTGCAGGCGATTTTGTAAGACAGTTCCGTGAGCTCCCCCAGTGGAAGAATACGGTGATTGTGTTTGTTCCAGACCACTTGGGAGCTTATCCCGAACATATCGACAATTTGTCGGTAGAACGCTACCGGATACCTCTGTTGATGGTGGGCGGTGCCGTCCGAGAGCCGAGGCGCATTGACGTCTATGGCTCGCAACATGACATTGCAGCCACGTTGCTGGCCCAATTGGCGCTGCCCCATGAAGAGTTTGTTTTCAGTAAAGATATGCTTAATCCCGCTTCCCCTCATTTCGCGTTCTTTACCGTACCCGATGCTTTCGGTATGGTGACAGCGGACAACCGGGTGATATTCAATTGCCAGGCAGGTGCTGTGGTATTGGATGAGGGTACGGCAAAGGGAAAGAACTTGCCTTTGGGCAAAGCCTATCTGCAAAAATTGTATGACGATATAGCAAAAAGATAGAGGAAGATAATTAAAGTATAAGAGTATAAAGTATGACAGCACTTATGGATGCCTTGCAAAGGGCGATAGATATAGACACAAACATATTCCTTTTCATCAATGGGATGCACAACACGTATTTCGATTATTTTATGAGCGCCTACAGCGGTAAGTGGGTCTGGGTGCCGATGTATGCTGCCATTTGGTATGTGATGCTGCGCAACTTCCATTGGAAAGTGACTTTGTGCTGCATGGTCGGTCTGGCACTCGTAATTACCATTGCCGACCAGACGGGGGCAACATTGATACGCCCGTATGTGGAACGCCTTCGTCCCGCCAATCTGGAAAATCCCATATCCGACATGGTGCATATCGTAAACGGGTATCGGGGAGGGCGTTATGGATTCCCCTCCTGTCATGCTGCCAATACTTTTGGCCTGGCATTCTTTGTCTGGTTTCTTTTCCGTAAACGATGGCTCACTGTGTTTATGATGGGATGGGCGTTGCTGACCTGCTATTCACGTATCTACTTGGGAGTGCATTATCCGGGCGATCTCATCGTGGGAACATTGGTTGGATTGATTGCCGCATACATTGTATATCGCCTTTTCCTGAAAGTCAGCGGGTATAAGACCATGAAGAAAGTCCCCCATATTTATGCTCCCATATTGGTGGGCGGATTGACGATAGTTGGGATATTGATATATTCCACGGTGATGATATTGCAGGCTTAGAACTGATGATTTATCGTCACCATTGCTTCCCTCGGACGTATATTTAGTCGTGAAGTGTAGCTTTGCGTGGTGGAATACGTGGTGTAAGCATACTCTTTTTTGTTGAACAGGTTGTTGAGGCTTGCTTCCAATCTCCATTTTTTTCTTTTATAGATAAGGGATGCATCTGCGAACACGGTGTTGAGATGTGCGTCCCCTCCTAAGTCATTCCGGTAATGCTCGCCGGATAGCCGTAGGTCTACCTGCCCGATACTGAATGTGAGATGTAGCCGTTGTACGAAGTCCAGTAACGGGGTGAGACGGGTATCACTTCCTATCTTACTGCCGCCATAGCCTAATGTGGCATGATATTCCGCTTCAAAAACATCTGCGGGCGACCAGATTATTTTAGGCTCTGCTTTCAGATAATCATAACGATAGGTCTGCAGAAGACTTTGCCGGTTACCCTCGCTGTCAGCCAGGCGGGTAAGCTGTTTGCCATTGCTGCGACTGAGTAGTAGGGTGAGTGAGGTTTTCAAATGCCAGTCGTATATACCTTTGGACAAAGTACTGCTGAGATTCCAGCTATCGTTATGGTTCGGTAGTTCACGACGAGTGTAGACAATGGCATTTTCGGAAACACTCTGTTCGAAAAGAGTATTCCGGTTGCTGCGGCTGTAGGTTAGTGCGGCAGTGATGAAAAATTCCTGTACAGTGTTTTTGTACTCTCCGTAGAGATTGTAGGTTTGCGTGAGGCTGGTAGGGAAGAGTCCGTTGCCGTCTCGCCAGGTGCGGTAATCAGTTTGGTAGAGTCCCGGATACAAGTCGGAGAAATCTCCTGCCGAGCGTTTCAGACTGCCATAAAGGGAAAACGTCCAATGATAATCCAGTTTATAGCGCAAATACATGGACGGATTGAAGAACAGGAACGAACGCTGTTGTGAGAAATACCGATCTGCTTTCAGAGGAAGCGAAAGTGTAGCCAGCCATTTTCCACGTTCCAGCTGGAAGTAGGGGGTAATATGCAATGACAGATGCGAAGCATTGAAATCATTGGGCTGTCTTGTCAGAGTATATTTCAGGGTAGCCCGTTCTCCTTGTATTCCTGCCTTATATTGTTGGGTAAATCCATCATACTTTCGTAGATATGCGGCACTGTTATCTGTGTAGAAGTTGTGCTGGTTGAATTTACTTTTTCCTTCTTCGAGTAGTAAGGATGCAGGCTGGTAAGCATACTGTGTCGTCGAACGAAATTCCCAGGTTCCGCTTTCCCGGTTTCGGATAAGATTGAAGTAGTTTCCGGCACTTAGCTGTGAAGTTTGCAGAGTTTGTCCCAGTTCCTCCGAATGTCCGCGATTTGTTTCTCCGTCTACGGTGAAGCGGTTGGATATATAATTCCGGCTGCTGTTATCTTCATAACGCAGTTCCAGGTTAGCGATGTCACTTCTCAGACGATAATGGTAGGTTTCGTCTATTTGTATGGTATCTGTCGGTTGATAATAGATTTGGGTATTTCCCCGTTGCTGTCGGATTAGCTCATGAGTATATCCGGCTTGCAGGCGTAAGCTGCGGTCATCATTCCATTTGTACATACGGTTGCCGTTCAGGGTGTGGGTTTCATTGAATAATAAGCGATTCTTGTCTAATGGTGCGCTGATGCCCGGTTGGGAGAGAAAACCGGAAAGCGGAACTTGTTGCTGGCCATTTCCGGTCAGTTTGGTTTGCTCGTTGCTGAGGTCCTTGCCATTGTTATTCGTCTTGTAATTATAGACACTCTGTTTTCCTTTACCCAGTTGAAGGGCATTCAGTCCGCCTTCCCACAGGATTTTGTCGTTGTTGTCACTCCATCCGGTTCCCAGAGTACCGTTTGCTATCCATTGATCGCGTGCTTTCGGATCCAGTTTCAGGTTCAATGCCACCTCATCGGAATTGATTTTTCCTTTCAAGGCCTTTACTGACTGATAGTTCTCCATGATTTCCGCACTCTTTACGGCTTTGGCACTCAGGTTGTTGTTGATTTGGTTATAACGTCCGCCTGTCACGTCCATTCCTTCCACAAAGTAGTGGTCGATGGCTTTCCCTTTATACTTAACCTGTCCGTTTTCATCTACATCCACGCCCGGAAGTTTCTTCAATACATCCTTTATGTGCACATCTTTAGATGATGCAAACTGCGCCAAGTCATATCTCACCGTATCTTTTCGGGTATTGATACGTCCGGGACGTATTTGTACTTCTTTTAATACGATGGCTTCCGGTTGTAGGCTGAGGTTCAGGATTCCTGCCGCATTGATATTCCGCATTTCTCTCTTATAGCCTAACAAAGAAATATTGAGTTGCAGCATTCCGCTATGCTTCCACGGCAAAGAAAATTGTCCTTTGGCATCGGTCAATGCATAGTCTATCGTTATGTTTCCGCGTAATACACTAATCATTACAGCTTCCAGCGGTTGATTGGTTTCTGCATCTGTTATCTTGCCGCTCAACGTCTGTGCGCAGGTAGGCGACAAGAAATGAAAGAGAAACAGGGAAAATAGAATGATAGTTTTTTTATTCATACACTGCAATAATTGATTGTTTGGCAATTGAAGTTTGTTGTAATTTTTATACGATTATGCTGGTTTCGTAATTTATTGATTATCAATGCGTAAAAAGAGGGTATTTAAGTATACGACTGAATGGCATTCACTATACGACTGAAAGGCATTCAGTATGCGATAGATTTCACGAATGCTTACAGGTGTGGAGAAATATTATCGTTCCAGTGGATTATAAGGAACGTTTTTCGGGTTCTTGGTTGCATTGCCGTGTTCATCACTAACCTTAATGGTGACGTTCGGCATGCTTCCGGTGATAAATCCTACCGGATCGGCATAATAACGTTCGTGCACTTTGTTGTATGCTTTGCGGTTCATCGGTTCGTGCTTCTTTCCGTCGAAAAGTATCGGCCGATATGTGTGGCATTGCTCTACACCTGTGGCAGTGAATGAATAATGCCCTTCACTGTCTTCGGCTTTCAGTATCAGTCCGGGCAGTCCGCAAAGCTTCCATGGACCTTTGCTGACGGGTATTTCTGCAGTAAACCATGCCGTCCATGTACGGCCTTTGAATTGACATTCGGCTTTGCTGCAAAGGTAGGAGAGGACACTATCGTTTTCTGCCAGTATCTTCCACTGCGGACGTTCATCCGTTTCTTCGCAACGTAGGCGGGATATGCCTGCCACTTCATCGAGAGTCGTTACTTTTCCGGCAGGATAACCTCTGAAGGTTCGTTCGCTCAGTTTGCTTGTTCCGTATTGTTTCAGATGTTCATTAATCGTTTCCTGCGAGGCTTTATTGGCGAAGTCTACTGCCAGTACAGAGTCGCAAACATACTTGGTGTAACTGTAGAACTTAGAGAGATTTTTACCGACTTCCAGCATCATGGTTTCTTCCGTAACATTTTCCGGCTTTTCCGTATTGCTGATACGGCGCGTTTCATATTGCACAAGGATTTGTGCTTCACCGATGGTATCATTCTGTATTTTCGTTCCATCAGAAACGATGATTTGTGCCTTCGCTTGTGATGCGAACAATATAGCGAGACACAGATTGAGGAAAATAATTCTTGCACTCATAGTTTTTACATTTTCAGAGGTTTTACATATTGCTTCCAGCGATTATTGTACTGCAAAACTATGCGGATTTTGCTTCAGAAGAGGCTGAAAGTTATTACTGAAATATTACTCAATGCATAATATCTGCCTCGCACGTACCTATATTTGCAAGCTAACTTCTACCTTTGCCGGTACTAAATGAAAGTCTTTCTAAGTGAGACTAAAAAAGAACAATTATGGAACAACGGATTAAGATCGTTTGGATATTCTCCATCGCATCGATACTGCTTATTACCTGCGGACAGGTCTACTGGTTGCGTAATCAGTATCAGTATATGAATGATGAACAAATCAATGATATTTATGATTGCATCTTGCAGACCACCCAACAGTATGACTCTATCCGTACTCCCCAACCCAAAAAGGTGCTTAGCAATACCAATATGTTCTTCTATCACCTGAGCAAATCCATTGATTTGGAAAAGCGGACCACTATTGACGAATTAATTTTGGGTGTTCTGAAAGGGCGGGACTTGGAGAGCTTGGGCCAAAAGAATACAGAAACTCTCAAAATAGAGCAGCAGGACTCTGCCAGTACAGATGATAAAGAGAGAGAGGCAAAGCGTAGGGAATGGGCATTGGCGTTAGACACCCTTTTGTCGGAAGAGCGGCTCATTGCGAAGGATTCATTCAAAATCAATATGTCCGATAAAGATGCTCCTAATTTGAACTCTATTATTAATCTTTATCGTTTGGAGTTGGATGTGCCTTTTGCGTTGCAGCAATTTGATTCCTTGCTTGCCATACGTTTGGACGAACAAACGTTTACTACGCATCTGGTGGTTTCCGAAGATTCCATTTACCAGTGGAATGCGGAACTGAAACGGCAAGGTACATTGTTTAATCCATATATAGAAGTAATGTATCCTTATAATCCCCTGAAACGCCAGTTTGTGCTTGTTTCCATGAAGGTTTCACCTCATGTGGTACTTGTGCGTATGGGTTGGCAGTTAGTGGGCAGTACATGTCTGATATTTCTGCTGGGGTTTTGTCTGCTGTTTCAGATAAAAACCATCTTGAAGCAACGGCGGATAGACGAACTGCGAAAAAGCTTTGTAAACACTATGATACATGAACTGAAACGTCCCGTCCAGGTTCTGAAAATGTGTATAGCCTTTCTCAATGACAAGTCTATGCGAACAGATGAGAAAGCGATGGATGAAGTGATTCACGATTCCATGTCCGAGCTGGATAACTTGTCGGCCTATCTTTCAAAACTACGTGATATGACGCGTGCCGATGATGAACACACGCAGCTTTCCGTCCGTACATTTGATATAAAGACGAGTTTGGAAAAGCTTGTCCGGCTTTACCATGTTCCTGAGGATAAGGATGTTGCTATTGAAACCCATTTCAGTTCGGAGACTCTGGTAACGGCAGACCCGGTGCATGTTTCTAATACTATCAGTAATTTGATAGAGAACGCCGTAAAGTATTCGGGCAAATCTGTGCATATTGTTGTAGATTGCCTTTTGCAGGATCACCAATTGACGATACGGGTGTCTGATGATGGCATCGGCATTCCGGTTTCCGAACAGAACCGTGTATTCGATAAGTTTTATCGGGGCAGTAATCTTCCCGACCGTTCGTTGCCCGGCATTGGTCTGGGGTTGAGCTATGTAAAGTTGCTGGTAGAGGCGCATCATGGAAGCATTTCTTTAAATAGTCAGGCAGGCAAGGGAACAATGATTGAAATTAATATTCCTCAATAAGTCCGTGCTAACCCGCATAATCCCTACTCTAAAATAACCAATGATATGAAAGCCTTGAAAATTCTTTTTGCCGATGATGATTTGAAATATTCAATGCTGCTGAAGCGCTTTCTTGAGAAGGAAGGCTATGAAGTGACTTATGCCGGAAACGGGGAAATTGCTCTGGAACAATTTCCGCTCATAAAGCCTGATTTGGTATTGCTCGATATCAATATGCCCGGTTACAATGGCTTTGAAGTGGCTGAACGCATCCGCGAGACGGATAAACACGTCCTGATCTTTTTCCTTTCCGACCGTAGCGATAAGGCCGACCGCCTGCAAGGATTCCAACTGAAGGCGAACGATTATCTTGCCAAACCCTTCTATCCGGAAGAGCTGACAGCGCGTATCCGCGAGCGTTTCACTTCGCAGTTGTCCGGCGTGGCGGAGAATGAGATGTATGCTTTCGGCCATTCCGTATTCAATTACAGTACGAACGAGATTCGTACGGGAAATAGTAAGGTGCTGATTACTTCCCGTCAAGCCGATATCCTTCGCTTGCTTGCGCTGAATGTGAATAAGACTGTCAGCCGCGATATGTTGCTGGATGCCGTGTGGGGCACTGCCTCATATGCCAATTCCCTTGCCTTGAATGTGCAGGTGTCCTATCTGAGGCGGGCATTGAAAAACGACCCGGCCCTAAGGATTGAGTCGTTGATGAAAAAGGGGTATATGCTTGCCGTTCTCTGAAAAACATCTTCATCTTTGGATTTATTATAGGAGTAAGAAGTTCCAAAGAAAAAGAGCTTATGATGAGTTTAGGAGGATGGATGAACGAAGTCCTGATAGGTTGGGGAATAGACCCAAGGTTTGCCGAAATATATTTCTTTTCGCGCAACAAAGTTTGGAAAGAGTACGAGCGCATTCAGTCCGACATCTCGACCATTTGTTGGTTATAGCGCAGAAGTTTGATTTGAAGCTGTATCAGTATTCCGATTAATATATCAACCGGAACTCCGCATATACCGGCAAGTGGTCGCTGTATCCTCCTTGATACTTCATCCCGTAGTAGGTGCGGAAAGGTTGCTGCCCTCCGTATTTCTTGTCTCTTGTCAGTAGGAAGGGCAGGCAGAATACATCCGACTTTGCTTCCTCCGTACGTAGTGATGAGTGTTCTTGCAACAGCGTGCCCGATACGATGATGTGGTCTAGCAGTCCCCATTCTCCTTGATGCTTGTAGCTGCCGAAGTGCTTGTGTGTCTTGGCTTTTTCTGCCAGCAGATGATAAAGCTTTTGTGGACGTAGAGAGTCTTGCAATGTTGACGGTGCTACCGCCTCCAACACCTCCTTTACCGATTTATTCTCCGGATAATCGTTGAAATCCCCTAAAAGGACAATTTGCGGATGTCGGCGTATCGTGTATAGACTGTCTATGGCATACTTCACCTTTCGGGCAGCCAGTAGCCGGTAAGGTTCAGACTCTCTTGCCCCTCCCGAACGGGATGGGAAGTGAGCTACCAGTACATCAAGCGTATCCCGATTCAGCAACAATCCGCTGACGTGAAGAATGTCCCGTGTGGGACGGCTATTCTTCCGGGGCTTGTCTACGGGGAGGCTCTGATAGGAAAGCAGCTTGAAAAGATTACGTTGATAAAGCAGCGCTACGTCGATGCCGCGTTCGTCGGGAGATTGTGTCATCACATACCGGTAGTCTGCTTCGCGCAAGGCGGAGTAGCGGGTAAGGTCGCGCATCACACTGTCATTCTCCACCTCACACAAGGCAACAAGGGCAGGCGGCGTCCATCCTCCGGTGGCGATGATGACGCGGGCTATATTGTCCAGTTTCTTTCTGTATTTGGAGTAGTTCCAATGCCGGACGGCATCCGGCAGGAACTCGTAGTCATTCTTTAGTGTATCATGTCGGCAGTCGAATAGGTTTTCTACGTTGTAGCTTACTATCCGAAACGTGAGGGTATCTTTTCCTTCTTGCCCGTACAGAGTGATGTACGGGCAGAGAAGGAAGAGTATAACTCCTATCTTATAGACAACGTTCATACAAACTATTCCCGTTCCCTTTTAAGGAACGAGGGATATTTATTTCACCGGTATGTGCCTCAGTATATCCAGCAGATGGTCCCAGAACTTCTGTACGGTAGGAATCAGCATCCGTTCGTCGGGAGAGTGTACACCCTGCAGGGTAGGTCCGAAGGAAATCATGTCCAGTGCCGGGTATTTGTCAAGGAACAGTCCGCATTCCAAACCTGCATGGATAGCTTTTACCTTGGCATCTACACCGAACAAGCGTTTGTAGGACTCGACAGCCACTTCCAGAATTTCTGAATGCGGGTTGGGTTTCCAGCCCGGATATCCGTCTCCGAAGGATACGGCTGCTCCACCCATTTCGAATATAGTGCGCACCATATTGGCAATGTCTTGTTTGGAGGAGGCGGTAGAGCTGCGCTGGCTGGTCTCGATGCGGATGATATGACCGGGCTTCATCTTTACGGAGGCCAGATTGGTAGAGGTTTCCACCAGCCCCGAAATGTCTTGGCTCATGGCATATACACCGTGAGGTGCGGCATAGATGGTTTGCAGCAATCGTTTGGCGGTATCTTTGTCAATGGCTTTGGGACGGGCTGCTTCCGATTCGAGCACGAATTGGAGGTCCGGGTCAACGACGGCATATTCTGCCTCCACTTCGGCGGCAAAGACATTCAAGTCTGTGCGCAGGGCATGCTTGTCGGCATCGGGTATGGCAATTACCGCGTGTGCTTCGCGGGCAATGGCATTGCGCAGGTTACCACCGTCTATTTCGCAAAGGTACATGTCGTACTTCTGGGATGCCTGGCTCAGGAAGCGGTTCAGCAGTTTGTTGGCATTGCCACGCCCCAGGTGTATGTCGCCGCCGGAGTGTCCGCCTTTCAGCCCCTTTACCTGCACTTTGCAGCAGAAGTATCCTGCAGGTACGTCCACTTCCCGGTAGGTGAACTCGCCAACGGAATCTATGCCTCCTGCACAGCCGATGAAGAGCTCGCCTTCATCTTCGGAATCAAGGTTCAGCAGAATGTCTCCGTTCATGAAACCTTCTTTCAGTGCAAAGGCACCGGTCAGTCCGGTTTCCTCGTCCACGGTGAATAAGCATTCGACAGGACCGTGTTCAATGCTGTCGTCGGCAAGGATAGCCAGTTCGGTGGCTACACCGATGCCGTTGTCGGCTCCCAAGGTAGTACCTTTGGCTTTCAGCCATTCGCCGTCAATTTCGGTTTCGATAGGGTCGGTCAGGAAATCGTGCTTCACGTCGTTGTTCTTTTCGCATACCATGTCGATGTGCGATTGAAGTACGACAGTCTTGCGGTTTTCCATGCCCGGAGTGGCGGGTTTCTTTATCAGAACGTTTCCGGCTCCGTCCACTTTTGTTTCCAACTTATGTTTTTCTCCGAATGCTTTTAAGTAAGCAATGATTTTCTCCTCCTTCTTAGAAGGACGCGGCACTTGGCAGATTTCCTCGAAATAGTGAAATACACCGGCCGGTTTCAAGTCTTTTTTTTCCATAATTATCTGAATTAACAGCTGCCTTACATGCGTTTATGCAGCCTTCATTATCAATTGTCAATTATTAATTCTCCATTAAATTAACCGCTTATTGCTAAATATGGTTAAAATGGTCGGCTATTTTATTCCCCTTTCTCTTTTTTTAGAGTAAAAAAGGCGTGTTAGTCCAACCAAAGCCCTATATTTGCACCCACAAAAATAGTAAAAACGCTATTTTCATGTAACAAAATTAATGGAAATGCTTGATACAATATTGATAACTCTGTTAATAGTTGCTATTTGCATTGTTTTATTGGGTGTAAAGGTCTTTTTTGTGAAAGGCGGCAGGTTTCCTAATGGGCATGTCAGTGGCAATAAGGCTATGCGCGATAGAGGTATCGGCTGTGTGCAGTCGCAGGATAGGGAAGCGCAACGCAAATCCCGTTTTTCCATTGATGAACTGGAAAAAGCCTTAAACGATAGTATGAACTAAATTTTAAAAACAATATTTATCAATTATGAAGAGATTAAACTACCTCATGAACGGTCTGGCAGCTCTCGCACTGATCGTTTTATTTGCTCAATGTGCCGGCAATACTGATAAACAGACAACAAACGCTCCTGCACAAGCCGGCGGATTATCGGAAATGAAAATTGCTTATGTTGAAATAGATACGCTTTTGGCAAAATACAACTATTGCATAGACTTGAATGAGGCTATGGTGAAGAAAGGAGAGAATGTCCGCCTGACCCTGAACCAGAAAGCCAGCGAGCTGGAGAAGCAGAAACAGGAATTCCAGACAAAGTACCAGAACAACGCTTATCTTTCTCAGGAGAGAGCGCAGCAGGAATACAACCGCATTGCCAAATTGGAGCAGGATTTGCAAAATTTGAGCAACAAGCTGCAGTCTGAGCTGATGAGTGAGAATGAAAAGAACAGCTTGCAGTTGCGTGATTCTATCAATGCTTTCCTGAAGGAGTACAATAAGACAAAAGGTTACAGCATGATTATCAGCAATACGGGTTTTGATAATCTGCTCTATGCAGACAGTGTCTACAACATCACTCGTGAGATTCTGGATGGTCTGAATGCAAGATACTCTTCTCCGGTGAAGAAATAATATATATCCTAATGATATAAGAAATAAGGATGTACTTTCGGTACATCCTTTTTTATAGGAGGGTCAAAACCCTCTTTTTAACAAAATCACCCTTGCTACAGATATCTGTGGCAGGGGTGATTTTCATATTTTTGGTGTTTTGACACATCCCTGTTTTGAAGTTACCCTTGTTTGTATTTTGTAGGACTATCTTTGTCCTCCTCCCCATGAGGAGGGGCTAGGAGAGAGGTTTTCAATGCTCCGATTGTTTGCCTTACCCGTTCCGTCGTAGTGATGGTGTGTGTATATTCATCAATATGTACCGTTCCTCCCATAGAGACGTTGGAATTATGATAGAGCATGGAACTCTCGATATTTTCTCTGGCGGAGAAATGGAACTCGCGGATACCGGTTTCTCGGGCAATGTGGGCTATGTTGGTTTCATTCACCCCACAGCCTGCCAATAGAATGATTCGGCCTGCTGCTTGTTGTTGGAGCTCTTCTAGCAGAGGGATGCCTTGCTCTGCTGTAGATTGCTGTCCGGAAGTTAGGATGCGGTTGCATCCTAATGCGATAATATCTTCTATTGCTTTTCGTGGATTTCTGCATACATCGAAAGCACGGTGGAAGGTGACGGACATCCCTTGTGAGGCTTTCATAAGTTGCTCCATCAATGGGAGGTCTACATCTCCTTCTGCCGTCAGGCAACCGAACACAACTCCGTCGGCGCCTAGACGGCGGGCATTCTCTATGTCTTTCAGCATGATGCGCTGTTCGGTGGAGGAGTAAAGGAAGTCTCCTCCGCGGGGACGGACAATGATATGCAATTTGGTCTGCTGCAATACTTCCCGTGCGATGAGGATATCGCCGTATGAGGGGGTTGTTCCTCCCTCGGGGATGCCTGCACATAGTTCTACTCGGTCTGCTCCGCCGGCTTGTGCGGCAATGCAACTCTCTACGGAGTTGGCACAAACTTCAAACTGATAATCTTTCATTTTTGTAAAGTTATGGTTATAGTGCAAAAATAAGAAAAGGGTGAATATGAATTCACCCTTTTCTGCATTTATTTTCTTTTCCGATGTTACTTTGCGTAGCTCACTGCACGCGTCTCGCGGATAACGGTAATCTTCACCTGGCCCGGATAAGTCATTTCATCCTGAATCTTCTTGGCGATTTCGCCGGAAAGACTCTCCGTCTGCTTGTCGTCAATCTTGTCGGCACCGACAATGACGCGCAACTCACGACCTGCCTGGATGGCATATGTCTTTGTCACTCCCGGATAGGACATGGCCAATTGTTCAAGGTCGTTCAGGCGCTTGATGTATGCTTCTACAATTTCGCGGCGTGCTCCCGGGCGTGCTCCTGAAATGGCGTCGCATACTTGTACGATGGGGGCCAGCAGGCTGGTCATTTCCACTTCGTCGTGGTGGGCACCGATGGCGTTGCAGATGTCCGGTTTTTCCTTAAACTTTTCTGCCAGCTTCATACCATAGAGTGCATGCGGCAATTCCGGTTCTTCATCGGGCACCTTACCTATATCGTGCAGCAGTCCGGCACGTTTTGCTTTCTTCGGGTTGAGTCCCAGCTCTGATGCCATCACAGCGCAAAGATTGGCTGTCTCGCGTGCATGCTGCAAAAGGTTCTGGCCGTACGAAGAACGGTATTTCATCTTACCGATAATGCGGATAAGTTCCGGGTGCAGACCGTGGATGCCCAGGTCGATAGTAGTACGTTTACCGGTTTCGATGATTTCCTCTTCTACCTGCTTGCGTACTTTGGCAACTACCTCTTCAATGCGTGCCGGATGGATACGTCCGTCCGTCACCAGCTGGTGCAATGCCAGACGTGCAATCTCACGGCGAACCGGGTCGAAGGCTGACAATACGATAGCTTCCGGAGTATCGTCTACTACGATTTCTACACCGGTAGCGGCTTCCAGAGCACGGATGTTGCGGCCTTCGCGACCGATGATACGTCCCTTTATTTCATCTGATTCGATGTGGAACACGGTTACTGAGTTTTCAATGGCTGTTTCCGTAGCTACACGCTGGATGCTCTGTATCACGATGCGCTTGGCCTCTTTGCTTGCTGTCAGCTTGGCGTCGTCCATGATGTCGTTGATGTAGGACTGGGCCTGCGTTTTGGCTTCTTCCTTCAGGGATTCCACCATGCGCTCTTTGGCTTCTTCGGCAGAAAGTCCGGAGATAGCTTCCAGTTTTTCTATTTCCTGGCGCTGCATGTGCTCCAGTTCTTCTTTCTTCTTGTCTACGATGGACAGCTGGGCTTCTAGATTTTCTTTCACGGCTTCTGCTTCCATCTTCTTGCGCTGGATTTCTTCCTGGCGTTGGTTCAGTACCAATTCACGTTGTTTCAGCTTGTTTTCTGCCTGCTGTATCTTTTGGTTACGTTGGGCCACTTCTTTTTCCAAGTCTGCCTTCTTGTTTAAGAATTTTTCCTTTACTTCCAGCAACTTGTTCTTCTTAATCACTTCCGCTTCCGCTTCCGCATCTTTCAGGATACCGTCGTATTTGTTTTTCAGCCCGTGCTTGAAGAACAAGTACGAGGCAAACCCTCCGACAATGAAGCAGGCAATGGATAATACTATTGTAACTACTGTCATTTTATTAATTTGTTTTTAATATATAAATAAAAAAGCACTGCATAAAAGCTTGCTTCGATGAAGGGCAAACTTTTGTACAGTGCGCGAATTTCTCTCTTTTACCGACCCGACGGAGGGATTGCAGCTTATTGTTCCTTGAAATAGGTCTCCAATACCTCTGTCAGTTCCTTTATTTTAGCTGTATAGGGTTCAGTATCATTACGATCCTTCAACCGAAGGTTTTCTAAAGCGAACTGATAGGCCACCATAGCTATAATTCTCTCTAGAGACACATTCAGATAATGCTCCCGATACGCATTGAGTCTGATATCTACCTGCTTGGCGGCTTCTCTTACCATTTCCTCGTCCTCACGGTTGATTGTGAGAGGGTAGGAGGCTCCTGCCATCTTCAGGTTTATCTTTATTTTATCGTTCATACATCCTCTTTTCTTTATTCATTCAACAAAGCGATGCATTTATCGATTTCACGCACTAATTTGGACAATCGCAGTTTCGTCTCTTTCACGTCGCTGCCGTTAAGGCTGATTGTCATAGCTGTTTTTAGGTTCGTGTAGTTAAGTTCCAGTTCGCGGTATTCAGCCTGTACCTTCCCGTATTCTTCCTCTTTGGCTTTAAGAAGTTGCTTTAGCTCAGTATTTTCGCGTTTTAATTCATCGTGCAGATAGATTAAATGCCGCAGTCTGGCTTCAAAGGTACTTAATAGCTTCTTTTCTTCGTCTGTCATTACTACACCAAAATTGTACACAAAAATACGATTTACTTGGAGATTACAAAAACTTTTCGGAGAAAATGTGCTGTAGAGGTATCGAAATAACCGAAATGGCCTACGAAAACCTGGTTTCGGGGGATTGAAAAAGGGGCGGACTGTTTATCAAAAGATAGGATATGTAGATAGGTGTGGGACTATTGGTTTTCTGCAAGGATTCTCTTCCTTTCTTTTCAAACGCTTAGTATTTCTGTTGCTAACTATTAATCGTTCGACAGTTGTTGAATTATCGTCCAACAACTGTCGGACGATAATTAGACATATGTCGGACGATAATAAAACGGTTATCGGACGATTAATAGTTAGTAAGGCAGGAATTACTTTTTGCTGTTTTCGGAACTGCTGCTTGGGAATGATTGGAATAACCTACAGTAAAGTAGGATGCAAAGAAATAAATAAAATAATTTATATAATAGTTTGGTTTATAAAATAAACTAATTATATTTGCATTGGAGTTCGAACCTAAAAAGTGTTTTTATTAATATGTGTGTAACTTTAAAATGAAGTGTGATTATGAAAACAATGGGTTATAAAGGTATGGTAATCGTTCTTTTTAGTATGTTTGTAGTGGGTGTGTCGGCGCAGAGTGTTCTGACGCTGAAAGTGACGAATGTTCCTTCTGCCAAGGGGAAGCTGATGGCGGCTACCGACAAGGGGCAATATAATATGGTGGATGCCGCTGTGAGCGATGTCGTGCTGGAGCTGAAGGATGTGCCTGCGGGCAAGTGCAAAATTTACGTCTATCACGATGAAAACGGTAATTACCAGCTCGACAGAGAGGATGGAGTACCGATGGAGTATTGTGCCATTGTCGATTGGGAGGTAAAAGAAAATACGGAGACGGTGGTTGTGCCGTTGGTGGATGTCCGAAAGGGAATGAAGAAGTAATCATATCGGGTATAATTATGAAAGATAAAGAATTGAACGAGAAAGAGAGTTTGGAACTTATCGCTCGAATGATACGCAATACGCGTCGCAACCTGGATACGGGTAGCGGAAATGGTTTTTTAGTGTGGGGATATGTAGGTGTGTTGGTGACTTTGGCCGTATGGGCAGGTGTCACGTTTACGGGTAATCCTGTCTGGATGTGGGGATTCTGGGGGATTCCGGTTGTGGGGTATCTGTTGATGTTCCTCTTATTGCGTAAGCGGCAAAAACCTGTGAAGTTTTATCTTGACAAGATACTGGAGCGGGTGTGGGGGGTGTTCGGGATGGTATGTATGATGGGGGTGCTGGCGGCAACGGATGCCGGACGTTACGAAACTATTCTGCCTTTGTGTGCCATCTTCTTCTCGTTGGGCAGCATCATTACGGGCTGCATCATTCGCTATACTACGTTTTTTATCTTCCCGCTGTTTGGCTTTTTATGGGGGCTGAAGAATTTGTTGTATACTTGGGGAGAAGTGACTTTCCTCTCATCCCTGCTTTGGTTTGTCGGTGTACTGGTATTTTCGCTGATTATTCCCGGGCATATACTGAATTATAAGGCGCGGAAAGAAAATCGAAACGGAGAGTGGGGTGAAGTATGATGACACGAAACAGTGCTTTAGACAAATTCCTGCTTTCCCGAAAGTTTATTGTGTGTATAATTGTTTTGCAATTTATTCTATTGCCGATTGCTACTAAAGGATTTCGGTGGGAGAACATCGGTGATCTGATAATTTATACCTTGAGCCATGCACTTATACAAGGGATGTATCCTTATGCGTGGACTTTTCAGATTGTTTCCCTTGTCATGCTGATGCTGCTTGTGCTTCGGCGCGTGACGATGTCGCGCTGGTTTATGTTTTATGTGGGAGGTTGCTATGTGCTGTATGCCATTGTACAGAATGTGGCAGTAACAGATAAATATGGTTTCAGCATAGTGACGGTCAATGTGGTGATGATGCTCTTGGTTGCCCTGCTTTGGATGAGGGAAGCCTGGCGGGGGAGCAGCAGGCTGACCTTCGGCAATCTGAACCGAAGGACGGCATGGCTGATACCCGCGGCACTCTTTTGCCTATGGTGGCCTATGGACATGATGCGTGGCGCAGAACCCGATTTCAGCCCGATACATCTGTTTGCCGGAGGCTCGGCGATGGCATTTTGTCCGATGACTCCGGTTTTTCTGGTCCTGCTTCTATTGAGTAAAGAAAATATTGATTTAACTTTGCTGCGGGTAACGGCGTTGGTGGGGTTTATCATCGGCTGTTATAACATGGGCAATTTTGCAACCGATGCAGGGTTTTATTTGGGATTGTATCACCTTCCTTTGGTGGGAATATCTCTCTATGCATTGTTGAAAAGTAAACGGAAGAATAAAATTTGATATGTTTAAAGAACTGAACCCTTTGCTTCACAGTGAACTGCGGCTTGCGGTGATGTCGTTGCTCATCAGTGTCGAGGAAGCGGATTTTGTCTATATCCGTCAACAAACGAAAGCTACGGCAGGAAACCTCAGTGTGCAGTTGGATAAGCTCAGCAAGGCGGGTTATGTGGAGATAACAAAAACTTTTAAAGGAAAAATGCCTTGTACACTTTGTAGGATTACTCCGCAAGGGATAGATGCTTTTGAGGAATATGTAGAGTCATTGAAATCTTATCTGGCAGGGAGATTATGAGTGTGGGTGACTTTACATTTATGGGGCAAAGATGGAAATCTTCTGAAAAAGGTTTCTATCTTTGCCTTTTTCATGAGAAGGAGGAGGGTGTGTCATCTGTGTGGCATCAACCGTTTTGCACACCCTTATGCCGGACAAAATTTGAACAGACTCTAAAAAGATAGAATGATATGAGAATCTTGGTTACTTATGCCGTACAAGGCGAATTTACTGAATTGAAATTTCCCGGACTGATAGGGGAGGAAGAGGTGCAGATTGGCTATCTCCGTACCGGCGTGGGAAAGGTGAAATCGGCTTTTTATCTTTCTGAAGCGATAAACCATGCGCAACCGGACTTGGTGGTCAATGTAGGTACGGCAGGGACTATCTGTCATCAGGTAGGAGATATTTTCGTATGCCGTCATTTTGTGGACCGTGATATGCAGAAGCTGGTGGAGCTTGGTATGGAGCATGAGATTGATTCAACGGATTTGTTGTCCCAAAAAGGATATTGTTTGCACTGGCCGGCAGGTGGTGTATGCAATACGGGGGATACTTTCTTGACAGAACTCTCGGATGTGTCCGGTGATGTTGTGGATATGGAAGCCTATGCCCAGGCTTTGGTATGCCGTGCCAAGAATGTTCCTTTCATTTCGGTGAAGTACGTGACGGATATTATCGGACAGAACTCCGTGAAACATTGGGAAGACAAGCTTGCCGATGCCCGGAAGGGGTTGGGAGAATTCTTTGAAAAATTGGGAGGAATTTAGCACGTTACCTCAACGTCTTGAATGACAGAATATGCCAAGTCACCCCCACAGCGACAAGAAACAATACTATCTTTATTTCTGTTAGTGGAATCAGGAAGAAGATGCAGTAAACCATTGTTCCCCACATCAGCAGTAGGGAGATGATTTTGGCACGTAGAGGGATGGCTTTGTTCTCGCGGAAGCTGCGGATGTAGGGGCCGAGGCATTTGTGGTTCAGCAGCCATTGGTACAGTCTGGGTGAGCCTCTGAAATAGAGCGTAGCCGTGAGCAGCAGGAAAGGCGTAGTGGGCAGCAACGGCAGGAAGATACCGATGATGCCGAGTGCCAAAGAAAGTGTTCCTAAAATGATGTAGACTGTTTTCATGCGGCAAATGTAGGAAAAATAATAATATAGATAATATGTATGCGAATAAAGTAAAGAAGGTTGTTGCCGTCCACGACTTGTCGGGAGTCGGACGGGTGTCTCTGACGGTGGTCATTCCCATTCTTTCGTCTATGGGTTTCCAGGTGTGCCCGTTGCCTACAGCCGTATTGTCGAGCCATACCCAGTATCCGGAATTCTCTTTTCTGGACCTGACGGATGAAATGCCGAAGATTATTTCCGAGTGGAAAAAGCTGGAAATGCAGTTTGATGCCTTTTATACCGGCTATCTGGGTTCTCCGCGGCAGATACATATTGTTTCTGACTTTATTGATGACTTCCACCGACCGGACGGTCTGGTTGTGGTAGACCCGGTGTTGGGCGATAACGGACGGCTTTATGCGAACTTCCACGAGTCCATGATTGATGAAATGAAACATCTCATCACCAAGGCCGATGTCGTTACTCCCAATCTGACGGAACTGTTCTATCTGCTGGGCATTCCTTATAAGGAGATGAATACGGATGAGGAGTTGAAGTCATATCTTCGCCAGCTTTCCGATTGTGGTCCCGAAGTGGTGATTATTACCAGTGTGCCTGTATGGGATGATAAGCATAAGACGTCCGTATATGCCTATAACCGGAACGGTAACCGCTACTGGAAGGTTACGTGTCCTTACTTGCCGGCCCATTATCCCGGAACGGGGGATACGTTTACCAGTGTCATCACCGGAGCACTGTTGCAAGGCGACAGTTTGCCCATTGCCCTGGACCGTGCCACGCAGTTCATTCTGCAAGGTATCCGTGCTACTTTCGGATACGAGTACGACAACCGTGAAGGTATACAGCTTGAAAAGGTGTTGCATAATCTCGACATGCCGATTCAAATCTGCAGCTATGAATTAATTTAAACCAATCCCATCTTATGAAAAAGAAAATATTCCTGGCAGTGTATCTCTGCTGCGGCATGTTTGCAGCAATGGCGCAGACTGCTGCCGATTCTCTTGCCATCGTTTCTGCCACCTGGCAGACTAATCCCCTGCAGAAAGGGATGCTTTATAAAAAGGCAGTATTCAGTTCTTTGTATGGAGTTCCTCAGGAAGTGTCCATTCTTGAAATATCCCCGAAGCGCTACCGTTTCGATGTGCTCGTCCACAATCCCAAGGAGGAGACCAGTATAGCCGCCCGGCATGCAGGTGCGGTGGCGGCCATCAATGGCTCCTATTTTGATATGAAAGCCGGAAATTCCGTCTGCTATCTGCGTAAGGACGGGGTGGTGATAGACACTACCTCTACCGGGGTTTTGGCAACAGTGTCCAATGGAGCTGTGTTCATAAGGAAGGGCAGGCTGGAACTGACTCCCTGGAGCAAGCAGGAAGAAAAGGCATGTACTTTGAAAAAGGGCACTGTGCTGGCTTCCGGTCCTTTGATGCTGAAGGACGGGCAAATGTGCGACTTGTCCGGGACTAACCGGAATTTTGTAAATACCAAGCATCCCCGCAGTGCTGTGGCGCTGACAAGAGAAGGAAAAATCCTGCTTATTGTCGTTGACGGACGTCGGAAGGGAAAAGCGGAAGGTATCAATATACCCGAGCTTGCCCATATGATTCGTATATTGGGTGGGGAGGATGCGTTGAATCTGGACGGTGGCGGTTCTTCTACGCTGTGGAGTGAGGCGTTGCCGGATAAGGGAATAGCCAATACCCCGAGTGGCAGTGCCGAGCGTAAGGTTGCCAATTCTCTTTGTGTGTACGAATAAGTTAGGGAAGTAAATGGATAAATCTTAAGTTTTTTGTAATTTTGCCGTCGCATCGAGGTGACATTAGATGCGATAACTTATATTATATTAATTAGCGTATTAACAAGTATGTACACAGTCATCAAACGCATGGAAGTGTCGGCTGCCCATAGCCTGAAACTTTCTTATCGCAGCAAGTGTGAGAATCTGCACGGTCACAACTGGATTATCACTGTCTATTGCCGTTCCAAAGAGCTGAATGCGGACGGAATGGTGGTAGACTTCAGTCACATCAAGCAGGTGGTAAAGGAACAGCTGGACCATCACAATCTTAATGAAGTGCTTTCCTTCAATCCCACAGCCGAGAACATAGCCCGTTGGATATGCGACCAGATACCCACTTGCTTCAAGGTGGAAGTGCAGGAGTCGGAATCAAACATTGCCGTCTATGAGGAAGATTAATGAGATATTCTACAGTTTGCAGGGAGAAGGATACCATACGGGTACTCCGGCTGTCTTTATCCGTTTTTCCGGTTGCAACCTGAAGTGCCCCTTTTGTGATACGCAGCATGAGGACGGCATACTGATGTCCGATGAAGATATCGTAACAGAAGTCAGTAAATACACTGCCGCTACCGTGATATTGACCGGTGGAGAACCCTCCCTTTGGATTGACCGTGAATTTGTGGATTGTCTGCACCAGGCGGGAAAGTATGTCTGCATTGAAACAAACGGTACCCGTCCGCTGCCGGATAATATAGATTGGGTGACCTGTTCTCCCAAGCAGGGGGCAAAACTGGAAATTACACGTATGAATGAAGTGAAGGTGGTGTATGAAGGGCAGGATATTACTGTTTATGAGCAGCTGCCTGCCAGGCATTTCTTTCTCCAGCCTTGCTCTTGCAGCAATACGGCCGAAACGGTGGATTGCGTGATGAAGCATCCTAAGTGGAGGCTTAGTTTGCAGACACATAAGCTGATAGATATCCGGTAGGCGTTTATAAAACGACAAAGGCTGTAAGCATTGCTTACAGCCTTTGTCGTTCATGCACGGGAGGAGAGGCTCGAACTCCCGACACCCGGTTTTGGAGACCGGTGCTCTACCAACTGAGCTACTCCCGTGTTTGCGGCTGCAAAGGTAATGTAAACTTTCAAATATACAAGTAATATACGTACTTATTTTATAAAGAAAGTTGCTTATAGCATCTGTAAGTCCTGATACATAATGCGATAGGCTGCTGCCTTTTTTCCCAGTGCCAGCGGGTAGGCTCTCGAGGAAGAAGGCATCCGGTAGAGACGCATCGGATGGTTTTCAAAAAGAAACTCTGTGAAGTCTCCTACTTTGGGTTTGTCGATGGAGAACTGTGTGCACAGCGTATCCGTCGCCTTCTCGCCGGTGGTGACGATAGCCTTGCATTGAGGTATCCGGTGTAGCAGGGCAGGGATGTCCGTGGGTTGCACCACTTCCAGAAACTTATCCGAGGCGTTGTCTTGCAGGCGCCGTATGGCAGAGGCTGTGTCGAACAAGGCAATACCTTTTTCCTGCAGGAAACTGATGAGGCGTGCTTTGCAGAAAGCCTTCTTCGTCTTGTCTACAAAATAATCCTTGTCATTGAAGAAAAGTAATCCGGTAATCCTCCACATGTCATTGTTCCAGTTGGGATAGTAAAACTCCATGGACCACCGTTTTTTCTGCGGAGGAAAACTTCCCAGCATAAGCAGACGGGCATTGCCGGGAAGGAAGGGTTCTAAAGGGTGTTGTTCTATTTTCATACTTTCCAATCGTCTTGCCTTTCGTATAGTTCCGGATGATGGCATATTCTTCGGCGTCTTCTCCCATGGCTTGCAGTTGGTGGAGGCAGGAGGCTTTGGTTGTCAATGAACCAGCCGCCAGCCGGCAGCATTAGGCTTGCCGGACTCCACCATATTCTACTGTTTCCAGTTAGAATTCTTATTCTTTTATTTCTCTTCGTTGGCTTTCTGTTTCGGTTCCTTTTTGGCCAGCATCACTACGTTGTAAACGTACTCGGTCATCCATTGTTCCGAATATCCCAGACGCTCTTTGTACTGGCGTACTGCCGCTGCCGTCTTGTGTACATCGTCCTTTTTCCATACGGTTTTTGTGCAGACATCGTGTACGGTTTTTTCGGTCATGCTGCGCAGTGCTCCCTTGAAGATGGAAGGCATGCGGAATTTCCACTGCATCAGGTTTCCCATCAGCATCATAAGATCATTGGAGAAGCCCTGATACATGAAGAGGTAGCCTTGTACGTCATTTTGTGTACGACAGTGCTTTTTGACGGAAGTGTCAATTTCCTTGAAGAAGTTTTCACTGATACCGTAGTCCTGCATCAGCATCTTGCGCGAAGCGGCCTTTTCCGCTTGTCCCAAGCGTCCTCCCTGCGTGGGGATTTTGAACAGACGCTTGAAATTGGCTACATCCGGCACAAAGCGGATGTTGGTGATGCCCAGATTGGCGGCTATTACAGACTGGAAGTAGACGCGTGTCAGTGACACGAAATCTTCTACATTCTTCGAAGATACTTCTTCGGTATTCTTGTTGAATAGTTTGGTAAATAAACTCATATCAAATTACGAATTACTGATTACAATTTACAAAATCGCAGGTCATCCGGCGGTTTCGGCTGCAAAAGTACGAAATAAGTTGGTTATCACCAGCACTCTATGTCTTTTTCTACCTCTTTCAGGCGGTTCTTGGTGAAAACGGGGTCTTGGATATCGGTGCTTTTCTGTGCGCGGTAGTCTTAAGGCAGCCTGAAAGGATATTTTCCGATTATCCCAACAGCAGGGCGATGAGGATGTAGATCCGGAGCAGGTCGTTTATCAGATTTATTATTCGCATCAATGTATATATACAGTAATCTATTTGCAGTAAAAAACTTGCACAAAACAACTACTACCCTCTGTCGTTATTCAAGATTGCTTCTGTTGTTATAGAGATGAGCTTTTGCAAATTTTTGATAATCAGTAATATGAAGTCTGTTGTGCTGCAACTTGCGGCATGGGCAAATCTGGACGAACCTGATGGAATCTCCTTGCCTATTTCAGCCTGAAGTGAAATTTGTGCCCTTCAAACACAGGCTCCACGATGTCATAACGAACAAACTTTGCCAGCAGATGTTCGGCGGTGCGTCGGGAAAGATGCGCTAGGCGGCAGTAACGGTTCAGTGAAAGGCGGTTGTTTTCTTCCAGCAGATTGAGTAGCAGTTGTTCCCGTTCGGTATATTCTATCAGTTCTCCTTTCAGACTTCCGCTTTGCTGCCAGACGCGTAGATGAACGGGAGTAGCCAGGATGTTTTCGTCCTTGATGCGCAGATAGGCCAAGTATTTTCCTGTTTCGTCCTTGGCGTATACCGGCTTCCGGTCACTTTCCTCGATTTGTACCACCAGCACACTGCGTCCTTCCACCAGATAGGTCTGCATGGTGTAGTTCACTTCGGGACTGCAATAAAGTCCGGCAGCCGCTTCTATCATATATTGTTCTTCGTCCGAACGGACACCGGCAATTTTCCCGTTGTCTTTCACTCCAATGAGCAGTTTTCCGCCGTCTGTATTGGCAAAGGCTGAAAGGGTTTTGGCTATCTTGCGGGCGTCGGATATTTCGAACTTGAAATCCTGTTGTTGATGCTCTCCTTCAGCTATGAGAGCGTGTATATACTCGGTGTCAGTAAGCGTTTTCATGCTTGCAAAAGTAGATAAAAAACGCGTAAGAGCCCCTTTTTGAGGCGATTTTACCGAATATTTCAAAAAAAATATCGTTTTTCTGTATTTATTTCAAGAAAGAATGTATTTTTGCCAGACATTATTAACGAAGTAATTTGAAAAGGATTATGAAAGAATTAGTTGAAAAAGTAGCTGCATTATATGCAGACTTCTCAAAAGATGCAAACGCTCAGTTGGAAAACGGTAATAAGGCAGCAGGAACTCGTGCTCGTAAGGCTTCTTTGGAAATCGAAAAAGCTATGAAGGAATTCCGCAAAGCATCTTTGGAAGCTTCTAAGAAGTAAGAAAAAAAGCATATCTTATGCTGTGAAAGACTGCCACGTTTGGCGGTCTTTTTTGTTTTTAAAAGTATTATTATTACTTTTGGCGCAGGTATTATGGATGAAAACGTTCTCAATAAACTGAAGATACTGGCAGAGTCGGCAAAGTATGACGTCTCTTGCTCCTCCAGTGGTACGGTACGCTCCGGCAAGGCAGGCATGCTGGGGAATGCTGTGGGTGGCTGGGGCATCTGCCATAGTTTTGCCGAGGACGGCCGTTGCATCTCTCTGCTCAAAGTGATGCTTACCAATTATTGCATCTACGATTGTGCCTACTGCATCAACCGCCGCAGCAACGACCTGCCGCGTGCCACGCTGTCGGTGACCGAGCTTGTAGGCCTCACCATGGAGTTCTATCGCCGCAACTATATCGAAGGGCTTTTTCTGAGCAGTGGGGTGGTGCGTAATCCCGATTACACAATGGAACGCTTGGTGCGTGTTGCCAAGGATCTCCGTACCATCCATCGTTTCAACGGTTATATTCATCTGAAAAGCATTCCCGGCGCCAGCCGCGAACTGGTGAATGAGGCAGGGCTTTATGCCGACCGTCTCAGCGTCAATGTCGAAATACCGAAGGAAGAGAATCTGAAACTGCTTGCTCCGGAGAAAGACCATAAGAGTGTGTATGCGCCTATGCGCTACATCCAGCAGGGTGTCCTTGAGAGTTCGGAAGAACGCAAGAAACACCGCCATGCTCCTCGTTTCGCTCCTGCCGGACAAAGCACACAGATGATAGTAGGTGCTACTGCCGAGACGGACAAGGATATTCTGTATCTTTCGTCAGCCCTCTACAAGGGACCTACGATGCGACGTGTCTACTATTCGGGCTATATTTCCGTCAATACCTACGATAAGCGCCTGCCGGCCTTAAAACAGCCCCCTTTAGTACGTGAAAACCGGCTCTACCAGGCTGATTGGTTGATGCGTTTTTATCAGTTCAAGGTGGAGGAAATAGTGGATGATGCCTATCCGGACCTTGATTTGGAGATTGACCCCAAGCTGTCCTGGGCTTTGCGTCATCCCGAGCAGTTTCCGGTCGATGTGAACAAGGCGGATTATGAACTGTTGCTTCGCGTACCGGGCATCGGCGTGAAGTCGGCACGGCTGATAGTGGCTTCCCGGCGTTTCTCCAAGATAGGTTTCTATCAGTTGAAGAAGATAGGGGTGGTGATGAAGAAGGCACAGTATTTCATTACCTGCTGCGAGTTGCCGATGCACACGGTCAATGAGCTGACTCCGCAAGGGGTACGCAGCCTGCTGTTGCCCAAACCGAACAAGAAAAAAGTGGATGAGAGGCAGTTGATGCTTGATTTTGGCGAATGAATATTTTTTTATATGATAAGACTTTTGAGGGATTGTTGACTTCTGTTTTTGAAGCCTATTCCCGCCGCACTTTCCCCGATGCACTGTTGTTGGAAGGAGAGCCTCTTCCATTGTTCTGCGATGAAATATTTACAGTGATAACCGATGAAGAGAAATCCGGCCGCGTCTGGCGGGGATTGCAGAAGAAACTGTCGTCTGCGGCACTTGCCTGCCTCGCCCAGTGCTGGCTGGCGGAGGAACCGGAAACTCCCATGCTGCTATTCCGCTATATCCGCAAGGCGATAGATGCTCCTCGCTCCATTGAAACGAATTTTGCCGATCCTGATGTGCTGGAGTTCTCTCGTATGTGGAAGCGGGTGGATTGGGAGCGTATACGCCTGCTTCAGTTTGTTCGTTTTCAGAAGGCTGCGGACGGTACTTTCTTTGCGGCCGTCGAGCCCGAGAAGAATGCCCTTCCTTTGGTAACGGAGCATTTCAAGGATCGTTTTTCCGACCAGCGTTGGCTGATTTATGACATCAGGCGAGCCTATGGGTACTATTACGACTTGAAGGAGGTGCGCCAAGTGACTTTTGGTGAGGACAACTGCGAGGGGCATCTTGTCACCGGCATGCTCGACGAAAGTCTGATGGACAAAGACGAACGGCTTTTCCAGTCTCTCTGGAAAACCTATTTCAAGGCAATCTGCATCAAGGAACGCCTCAATCCCCGAAAGCACAAGCAAGACATGCCCGTGCGCTATTGGAAATATCTGACGGAGAAACAGCAGTGATTCCTTTTATTCGATTTTCCACTGTCATCTCGGGAAATTCCTGCCCGGTTGCAGCAAATATCCCTCATCATAGTTTATTAATACGAATCTGTGGTTGAAACGGGGCATAACGGCCCTGAAACGAGTACAATGATATTTTGATGAATTGTTGTGATTTAATGAAGTGATGATGGCGGTTCGTAATATTCTGATTATCTGCGTGTTTAAGGTGACCTGTATTCAGTATACGACTGAACCCTATTCAGTATACGATTGAATGGCATTCAGTATACGACTGAATTAGGTTCAATATGGCACTGTATCTCGAATCTGTACTATTTGTAAATAATGCAGATTGCCATCCGACTTTTGTTTCGGCTCATGACCGATAAAAAAAGGAATTAGTTTCAACTACTGATTCGCATTGTTAATTGATGACCCAGTTCTTGTCGTGGGGTACTGTTTTCTTGGGGTCGTAATGCATTCCATCCTGCGTAGGTATCTTCAGTGTATAAGTACGTCCGCTTTTATTCATCAGTAAGGTATCCCGTAGCCAAGGGTTGGCGTCTTTCAGTTGGGCATAGGTGATGCCTTTACTTTTGGCAAACTGTGCCAGGTTGGCAATACCCGTTGTGACAGCCACTTCCGTGCAGGGTATGGGCGGATAAAGATGTTCCCGTTTCAGCAGAAAACCGTACTGTTGCGGATTGCTGATGACGGCTTTGGCTGCCAGCAGGCGGAACATGTAACGCGAAGTTTCTTCTACCAGCCACAAGTCGACGGCTTGGTCTACCATTTGTTTTTGCATCTGTGTGGAGATGCGCCCTTGTCCGGCATTGTAGGCGGCAGCTACGCACAGCCAGTTTCCATATTTCTGATAGGCGTCTTTCAGGTATTTGCAGGCTGCCTTGGTTTCCTTCTCGATATGGTATCGTTCGTCGATGTTGCTGTTCACCTCCAGGCCGAATTCACGTCCGGTGGCAGGCATGAACTGCCATAGGCCTGCAGCACCCGCAGGCGATTTGGCTAGCGGGTTCAGGTTGCTTTCTATCACAGCGAGGTACTTGAAGTCATCGGGCAGGCCGTTGGCTTTCAGTATAGGTTCTATGACGGGGAAGTAGCGGTTGGCACGCTTCACCATGAGCATGGTGGTGGAGTGCATGTAGGTGAATGACATCAGTTCGCGGTCCATACGCTCGCGATGGTCATAGCGCAGCAGGTCAATATCCTGCCTGGCAAAAGTAATCTTGTCCGGTACGCTGGGAGAGGTCACGCAGTAGGGAACTTCGGATTTCACGGAATCGCGTTCGGGATTCAGCGCACTGCTGCCTGCGAGGAAGGGGAGGCTGGAACCTGCACACAGTGCAATGGCAGCCGTAAGCACGATATATTTTGAATTTTTCTTCATGTCTGTATGTATATTTCTGTTTGGAGACGTGAAGATACGAAATCAATTCGTTATAGGCAACCTTTCCCATAGCCATCGTGGAATCATACGCCAAAAAAACACCAGTACCCGGTAGCGTCCGTCAATGACAACTACCCGTCTCTTTTCTCTTAAAGCCTTGATTATGTGCTGTGCTACACGGTCTGCTTTCATCAGCATCGGGTATTTCCCGCTTTTCAGTAAATCGGTGGCAACAAATCCCGGACGGATGTCGGTGAAGTGTATATCAAGATGCTGCATCCGGGCAAGTTGTGCCAGCGCTTCGATATAGGTATTCTGGAAGCGTTTGGTGGCAGAGTAGGCCGGTGCAACGCCTAGTCCTTTAGTGCCTGCAATGGAACTGATGACAGCAATATGTCCGGAGCCTTTTTCCTTGAAATAGTTGAAGGCGGCAGTCACCATGCGGGTAAATCCCTCTACATTGGTACGTGCCGTGTTCAGTTCGATGTCCGGTTGTAAGTCCCGGTTTTGATGTCCCACGCCGGAACTGAGGAAAAACAGGTCTATGCCTCCCAGCTTTTTTATCAGGTTATGGAGGTGTAGAGTCGCTGTCTCTTCCGTAACGTCCAGCTGTTCCGTGACTATCCGGTCGGGTGCGGTGGCTTGCAGGGCATGCAATGCCTCTTTCCTTCTGCCGGCAATGCCTATATGCCAGCCTTGTTGTACAAGTATCCTGGCTACTTCTTGTCCGATGCCTGAAGTGGCACCGATGATGATGGCTTTCTGCATGATGATAGGGGATTATCCGATGACGGTTGCTACGATTCTTCTTCCTCCGCCCCGGTTGCGGAACTCGCAGAGATAGATGCCTTGCCAGATACCCATGTTCAGGCGTCCGTTGGTGATGGGAATCGTAAGGCTGGTTCCGCTGAGGGTTGCTTTGGCATGGGCGGGCATGTCGTCATCCCCTTCGCATGTATGCTGGTAATAAGGTTCCCGCTCTTTTACGAGGCGGTTGAAGATGGCTTCCATGTCTGTCTGTACGTCAGGGTCTGCATTTTCGTTGATGGTGAGGCCTGCGCTTGTATGCTTGATGAACAGATGCAGGATTCCGGCAGGTGGAAGAGGGGGAAGGTTACGTATAATCTCCTCTGTCACCAGGTGAAAGCCACGCCGGCGAGGGGTCAGGGTAAATTCTTTCTGTGCGGTCATAAATCATTGTTTTTCGTTTGTTGTCAGGCTTATCTTGTCTGGCAGGGCAGTTCCACGGTGAATGTACTTCCCACGCCCATTGTCGAATCTACGGCAATCACTCTTTAATAGTGATGTTTTTGTTCTGTCACAACAATTAAGATATTGACAAAGATATATTATTTCCAAATTAATATGTGATGAACGGAAATAAAAAATAAAGGTTGTATCTGTTTTGAGGAAATGGGAAAAAGATACCCGAGTTTTTGTACTTGCGGGAATAAGACGTATATTTGTTGCAATTTTTGCATCCTGACAAGAAAATGACATGAAGCGTATTGGACTCTTTGTAATGGTTTTTTCTGCATGTCACTCTTGCTCCATGCAAGTGGTCTGCGTGTCTTGTTTATCGGAGATTCTGTGATATGAACCATATTTATGGTAGCGGCTATATGTATTTGTGTGCAAGTCATTATCAAGGAAATTTTCCGGAAAAGGAATATGCTTTTTTAATCGTGGCATCAGTGGAAACACTCTCCGGCTTCTCAAGACCCCTATTGGATTTGGGACGGTATCCACACCCCACTCCTGCAGGGCATAAACGAATGGCGGATATGTGTATAAAGCGCGTGAATTTATAATTTATCAATAAAATAGAGAGTAATGGAAAAAGTGATTATCAACTCGTACGAGGATTTTGAAAAGCTGGTAGGCCAGCAAATCGGTGTTTCGGAATATGTAGAGCTCCCTCAGGAGCGTATCAATCTGTTTGCTGATGCGACATTGGACCATCAGTGGATACACGTCGATACGGAACGTGCCAAAGTGGAAAGCCCTTTTAAGAGCACCATTGCACATGGGTATCTCACCTTGTCCATGTTGCCATATCTGTGGAACCAGATTATTGAAGTGAACAACCTGAAGATGATGATTAATTATGGTATGGACAAGATGAAGTTCGGTCAGGCGGTATTGTCCGGACAGAGCATCCGACTGGTTGCCCATTTACAATCTCTGTCGAATCTGCGTGGTGTGGCAAAGGCGGAAATAAAGTTTGCCATCGAAATACAAGGTGAAAAGAAGAAGGCATTGGAAGGGGTGGCTATATTTTTGTATTATTTCAATTGATGATGCGTAAGATGGTATGCCCCCAATGCAAGGTGGGGGCATTTTTTGTGATGAACGGACAAGGTGAGCGCCTGCCGGTCTACATCTCTGACAAAGGCGAGATTGTGCCTAAAGACAGCACCTCTTCATTGGAAGGATACGACCTGGATACGGTTTATTGTTTGTGCTGTTCCTGGCGCGGAACTCCGAAACGTTTGGTGAGATACTGATGGACATATTCCTGCCACAAATGGCAGAGTGCCGCCACGGGATGGTATAACAGCATCCGTGGTCCGGCATACCGCATGACTTTACGCATCCGTTCTTTCATTTCGGGCTTGTAGCAGTGAATGCTGCATTGCCTGCAGGTGGATTTATTCTCACCGAAAGGACAGCGTGAAAGACGAATGCGGGCATATCCCAGCAATTCCTCGCATCGGGGACACAATTGCTTGTTACCTTCCTTTTTCCGGCAGTAGAGGCGGACCATCCGTTCTACTGTCTGTTTTTCCTGCTCGATACGGGACGGCATGTTTATTGTTTGGACTGCCAGCGTTTCAAGGTCGGGAAGAATTCTTTCATACCGGCAATGGCTTCCTCTTTAGTGAAATTCATTCCGGAATCCTTGTTGAATTCGTCGGTGAACTGTGCACAATGTTCTATCATTTCGTCCATAGTGCAGTCTTGTGCAAAATTGCCGTGCTGGTAGCAATAGGTGCAATATTCCTCGTTGAGGCTACCGTCGGCATTGGTTCCGAGTACTTCTGCAGATGACAAGGGCATTCCGCAGCTTTGGCAAAGTTTAGCTTCCATAATGTGTGGAGTTAAGTGATATGCAAATATAGGATATTATTTTGGTTGAAGCGTCCTTTTCAGATAAATCATGTCTTTCAGTTGCTTGCTTCCTTCAAATATGGGGTGGTCGTAATTATCGATAAAGAAATCGGGTACCCGGTGTGAGTATGCAAATCCGCAGCTTTCATAGAAGGGGATGGTTAGCGGACTGTCTCCAGTGCCGACAAGCATAGTATGGCACCGGTCTTTATAATGTTCAAGAACGAATGCTATCAGTTGTCTTCCATATCCCTGGCGCTGGTATTCCGGATAGACAGCTATGCTCTTTATTTCGTAGATTCCTTTATCCTCGCAGGTGATTACACAAGACGCTTTGACTGTATCATTATCGGATAGGATGAACATCTCTCCCCGTTCCAGATAACGGTCAATCATGGACTCTTGTTCGTCGGCAAGCAGTAGCAGGTCAAGATATTGCTTTTTGTTGCCGGATATGGGATGTATTCTTATCATATTTCTGAATTTCTGGTGTGAAGTTAGTCATTTTCTATTGAATTACAATGGATATCTCTTTTTAACTGTTGAATGGTTGAGAGTTGCCGGTGAACAAAATCTGCCATACGCCGTTCTTCTCATAACATGATAATCTGATGAAGTTATGAGTAAGTTGAAATTCTCTTTTCTGGTTTTGATACGAAAGTCTGGTTTGACGGGCAGGCGCAATGGGTAATGCAACAGACGGACTGGGAGACAATGGACGAAGTGCCCCCTGCCGTTTACAATGCTTTTGCCGCCAGTGAATATTCCGGAGGGATGGTGCAGAATGTCACTTGGGTACAGTTTCCCAAATGGCAGTCCATCGTGGCGGTAGAGGTAGGGATGACAAATCTCCAGACGAAATATCAGATATTGTTTACCCCGACGGGCGAAATCATCCGTGCCCGTAATGTCACCTATACATACAATCCGCTCGGCGCAGCCACTTTCTTGTAACGTCTGTTCGCATACCTGCTGAATTTATCATATCTTTGCCTTCCCAAACCAGACTTTTATGGACAAAGACACTTTTCAGCAGGAGGTTTATAATGTAGTGGCCGCAATCCCTCCGGGGCGGGTGGTGACGTACGGACAGATAGCCTATCTTGTCGGAAGACCTCAATGTTCGCGCATGGTGGGACATGCCATGCACGATGTGCCCGACGGCATGTGTCTGCCCTGCCATCGGGTAGTGAACAGCCAGGGCAGGCTGGCACCGTGCTGGACTGAACAGCGGGCTTTGCTGGAGGCAGAGGGCGTGACGTTCAGAAAGAATGGGTGTGTAGACATGAAAAAATGCCAGTGGGAATTCATGAAAGAACAAATACAATAAGATTATGAAATTTATAGGTGCACATGTATCGGCCAGTGGGGGAGTGGAAGCGGCTCCCGTCAATGCCGGTGAGATAGGGGCAAATGCTTTTGCCTTGTTTACCAAGAACCAGCGTCAGTGGGTGGCAAAGCCGCTGGCGGCTGATAGTATTGAATTGTTTAAGGAAAATTGCGGGAAGCTTGGTTTCGATTCCCGCTGCATCCTGCCTCACGACAGTTATCTGATAAATTTAGGGCATCCTGAAGAAGAAGGGCTACAGAAAAGCCGCGCCGCTTTTCTGGATGAGATGCAGCGCTGCGAACAATTAGGGCTGAAGTTACTGAATTTTCATCCGGGCAGCCATCTGAATAAGATTTCTGTGGAAGAGTGTCTGGATAGGGTCGCTGAATCCATTAATCTTATATTGGGCAAGACGCACGATGTGGTGGCTGTCATAGAGAACACAGCCGGGCAGGGTAGCAATGTGGGAAACGAGTTCTGGCAGCTGGGACATATCATCGACCGGGTGGATGACAAGTCTCGCGTTGGAGTTTGCCTTGATACCTGCCACACGTATACAGCGGGCTATGATATAGTGAATGAGTATGACAAGGTGTTTGAGGAGTTTGACGCGGCTGTAGGCTTCGGCTATCTGCGCGGTATACACCTGAATGACTCCAAGAAAGCACTCGGCTCCAGAGTAGACCGTCACGACAGCATCGGCAAGGGGCTGATAGGTATGGATTTCTTCCGGCGTTTTATGCAAGATGTGCGTTTTGACGGTATACCTATTATTTTGGAGACGCCCGATGAATCGCTTTGGGCAGAGGAGATAAAACTGTTGAGAAGCTTTGTCTCTTCTGATTGAGAGACTATGCCCTGAATACACATTCTATACGGTTACCGTCCGGGTCGAGGACGACACTTTCAAAATATCCGTCGCCGGAGGTACGGGGCTCTCCTGCGATGGTATATCCCGCTGTACGTAGCCGTTCTGTCTGTCGGAGGACAGCTTCCTGGCTGTCGAAGGCAAAGGCAAAGTGGGTCAGTCCCAGTCTGTTTTCCTCAATAGGGGTATTCTGTATGTCCGTACGGCTCATCAGTTCCAAATCCGTTCCTTCATCGAAGTGAAGGAAATAAGATTCGAATCCTTTTTTGGGGTTGATGTACTTTTCATTGCTGCTCCCGTTGAAGTAACGTGTGTAGAACTCTTTCATCTCTTCCAGTTGGAAGGTCTAGATGGCGATGTGATGTATCTTCATAAGTTTGCTAAATTATAATCTGTGTTCTACCCGAGTAATCTGTGGTGGGGTTGGTAATTGCAGATGCAGAATAGGGAAAGGCTTTCCCGTCGGGTCGGTTTCGTCCCGGCCGGCCACTTGGAATCCCATATGTTGGTAAAATCGGCAAGCTTGTCCGTTCTGCTCGTTTACATCCACTTTGTGGATGTGTTTTTGGTGGACGGCGTACTCCATGAGCCGTTTTCCGTATCCCTTACCTTGTTGGTCAGGACGGACAAACAACATCTCGATGAGTTCATCGCTCAGTCCCATAAAGGCGGCAATTTCTTCTTTTTCGTTGCGGATGATGTAAAGCTCTACGGCAAGAAAGTACTGCTCTCTTATCAGTGGTTTGTAAAACTGTATATCCTTTTCTGCCAGGAAGTGGTGTGTGCTGCGGACAGAGGCTTCCCAGACGGTCAACAGTTCGTCATAATCTTGTGGGGTAGGTCGGAGTATCATCATTTATTGCATTACTTTGCTGGTTATTAATCAGTAGGCAGTCAGAATTCAGCTTCTTTGGTAATCCTTACGGTTTCTCCCGTTATAGGGTGGGTAAATTCTAAGTATTCGGCATGCAGATAAAGCCGGTCTGCTTTCTCCCCGTAAAGTTCATCACCGATGATGGGGCAGTGCAAGCCAAGCGGGTGTGCTGCATGTATACGTAGCTGATGGGTTCTTCCCGTGCGCGGATAGAAAGCGATACGGGTCCGTTTCCCGTCCAGACGTTCCAGAACTTGATAATCGGTGATGGCGGGCTTTCCGTGTTCGGTGTGTACCATTTGCCGTGGGCGGTCAAGTGGATTCAGGCAAAGCGGGAGGTCGACCGTATCTTTGTCCTTTGGGACAATACCCTCGAGCAATGCGACATAACGTTTCCTGACCAGGCGGTTCTTGAACTGGGCCTGCAGGTTCTGGTGTACACGCTTGGTCTTGGCAATGAGCATTAAACCGGAAGTGGCCATGTCGAGACGATGTACCGTCAGTGGACCGTCAGCTTCTGGATATTGCCCACGCATCAGGCTATAGACGGAGACTGCATCTTCCTTGCCGGGAACAGACAGCATTCCTGCCGGTTTGTTGATGACCGAAAGCCATGAATCCTCGTAAACAATCTCCAAATTTTTGGAGGGCACCTGCATTCTTTTCAGCATGGGGTTTTCCTCTACTTGTAGACCTTGCAGCATATGCTGCAGTATAGGTTCGC
The DNA here is from genome assembly GCF_024704895.1 of Bacteroides muris (ex Fokt et al. 2023). Classification (NCBI taxonomy): domain Bacteria; kingdom Pseudomonadati; phylum Bacteroidota; class Bacteroidia; order Bacteroidales; family Bacteroidaceae; genus Bacteroides; species Bacteroides muris (ex Fokt et al. 2023). Next base: position 52,905 of record NZ_JAMZEE010000003.1, read on the forward strand.
ACTTTCCTTTGCAAGCCGGATAATAGTGCCCGTGATGGCGTATCTCTGTCTTGGGGGAGTCACCCCACCAGAACTCGGCCATGGCAATCGGTTTCCATCCATGCAAATAAGCTTGTTGTAGCAATTTGGGGGCTGCACATTCACCCGCGCCGGCAGGAGGTGTCTTGTGCACGGTCTGCCCGAATATCTCACAGAGATTCTTGACTTCTCCCCGGTAATTCAGCATCCCGAACTGTTCGAATAGCTTTTGCTGCAATGCTGCAGAGCGGGTTTTACGTTCAGACTTCAATGCTGAAATCCGTCTTTCCCAGTCTTCTGTCTGCGTTTGCAGTGTGGTAATCCTTGCTTTCCATGAACGTTCCAGGCGTTTATATTCCGCCTTTTGAAACTGGCTTTCCCGTATCAGTTCGGCTTCTTCCTGCGCATTGAGCTCTTTTTCTTTTCTGCGCTGTTCTCTGGCAGTTTTGGCTTCTTTCAACTGTGCTTTGGCTGTTGCCAGTATGTCTTCTGCCGACTGGATAGTCCGGGCAAGCTCTGCTGATAAGGCGGCATATGCTTTGTCATTTTCCAATTGCCGGATGTTGCGGTTGATGGAAGAGATGTTCTCTTCTTCTATCTTGAAAAAGCCTTGTGGCTGTAGCAAGTCATATACGGGAGGAACAAAAAAGGGATGTAGGTTCTTTCCGGCCAATATGCCTGAGAATGCAGCTAAATATCCGGTTTCTCCATGCTCGGTTTGTACAATCAGTACCCCGAACATTTTGCCTTGGCGCAGTTCGTCCTTCCATGCAGTTTGTCGGGTAAGATAGCTTTGTACTTCTTTGGCTGCTAATATACATAATGGGTGCGGAGTATAGCAGAAAGGATAGGTGAACCTTTCCGGAAGCGGAATGTCGGTTATGGAAGTAGTAAAACGGTGCAACATGATGTTGCAAAGATACTATATTTCTCTCATAACAGACCGTTTGTACTGCAAATCTTTATTTCGTTATTACTTTTAGAAGCGGTAGTCTTGTTCGATGTATGTCATATATTCGTCGTAACTGATGTGCCTGCCTCCCATTGTCTTGAGGTGAGGGGTTTCGAACTGGCAATCTATCATGACGCCTCCATGTTCCCTGAAGAATTGGGCCAGACGGATGAGGGCCAGCTTCGAGGCGCTGGGAACGAGTGAGAACATGCTCTCTCCAAAGAAACAACGTCCCAGGGTCACTCCGTACAGCCCACCTACCAGTTGTTCTTCTTCCCATACTTCCACGCTGGCGGCGAAGCCTTGTTCGTGCAGGTGTGTATAGGCTTCCATCATCTGCGTTCCAAGCCAGGCTCCTTCTTGTTCCATCCGCAATTCTCCGCAGGTTTGTATGACGTCTTCAAAAGCTTCGTTGAAGGTGATTTCGTACTTTCCTTTGTTGATGAGTGTACGCATGGAGTGGGAGATATGTATTTCGTCCGGAAAGATGACAAAACGGTCTATCGGGCACCACCATTGTATCAGTTCTTCCCGAAATGCGTACCAGGGGAATATACCGTTGGAGTACGCCAGGATGAGGCGGTCGATGGAGAGGTCACCGCCCACGGCGAGCAACCCGTCGGGGTCGCCGTAGTGAGGATTGGGGAAAGCAAGTTTATTCGTCAGTTGAAAGACCATATCGTTATTCGGTTGCGGGTTGTAGTTTCAATGCTCCGTTTTCTACTTGCACGCGGACTTTCCCTCCCGCCTTCAGTGTGCCGAACAAAATTTCGCGCATCAATAAAGGTTTCAAGTGCGAGGCTATCACGCGGTCCATCTCTCGGGCACCGTATTCGGGGATAAAGCCCCGTTGGAGCAGCCATTCGTGTGCTTCTTGGCTCAATTCCATTTCCACCTGGCGGGAGGACAACTTGCTGCCCAGTTCTCCGAGTTTCTTGTCGAGGATAAGTGATGCCATCGGGCGGTCCATGTCATGGAAGACAACTGTGGCTGAAAGGCGGTTGATGAATTCGGGCTTAAAGGTTTTCTTGACTTGTTTCAGCATGGCTTCTCCGGCGGTGACCTGACTATTGAAGCCGATGGACGCTTGGCGGGCATATTGTGCTCCGGCATTGGAGGTCATGATGAGAACCACGTGGCGACAGTCGGCTTTCCGCCCTTTGTTGTCGGTCAGTATGGCATAGTCCATTACTTGCAGCAGGATGTTGAATACGTCGGGATGCGCTTTTTCTATTTCGTCGAGCAGCAACACGCAGTTTGGGGTCTTGCGTATGGCGTCGGTCAGCAGACCGCCGTCCTCGTAACCCACGTAGCCGGCAGGCGAGCCAATCAGTTTGGCTACGGTATGCTTTTCGGTATATTCGCTCATGTCGAAACGTTGCAGGGCGATGCCCAGCTCGGCGGCGAGCACTTTGGCAACCTCGGTCTTTCCTACTCCGGTGGGGCCTACAAAGAGCAGGCTTGCCAGCGGTTTGTTTTCGTCGAGCAGTCCGGCTTTGGACATTTGCACAGCTTCCACCACCTGACGGACGGCTTCTTCCTGCCCGTAGATGCGGGAGCTGATACGTTCGTGCAGGCTTTCCAAGGCGGCGGTGTCGTCCTCTTTCATGGCGAGGGCATTTACTTTACAAGTACGTGCCAATATGTCGGTTACCAGTACCTTGTCCACGGTCTGTTCTTCGGAGTCTGTGGGATGTATTTCTCGGTAAGCTCCTGCTTCGTCTATCAGGTCGATGGCTTTGTCGGGCAGGAAACGGTCGCTGATGTAGCGGGCGCTTGCCTTTACGGCATAGGGGATGACGTCGGGTTCGTAGGTGACGCCGTGGTAGGCTTCGTATTTCTCTTTCAGACCTTCTACGATATGTATGGCTTCTTCGATGCTCGGTTCCAGTATGTCTATCTGTTGGAAACGGCGTACCAGTCCCTTGCTGCGGGAGAAGTAGCGGTTGTACTCGTCGTAGGTGGTAGAGCCTATGAAACGTATTATTCCGGTTTCCAGATAGGGTTTCAGCATGTTGGAGGCATCCATAGAGCCTTCGCCCGTGCGTCCGGCGCCTATCAGGTTGTGTATCTCGTCGATGTAGACGATGGCGCGTCCTTCACGTCCGACACCTTCCATGATACTTTTCAGCCGCTTTTCGAAATCACCGCGATATTGTGTGCCTGCCAGCAGATTGCCCAAGTCCAGTTCATAGATGCGGAAGCCGGCAAGCCGTTCGGGGACGTTGCCCGCTTCGATACGGGCGGCAAGCCCATAGGCAAGGGCTGTTTTGCCTACGCCGGGTTCGCCCACATGCAACGGGTTGTTCTTTTCCTTGCGGCAGAGCACTTGTATGGTTCGCTCCAACTCCATCTCCCTGCCGATAAGCGGATTGTGGTCTGCCAGGCAATCGTTGAGGCAGGTCACGTAGTTACGCCATGGTTCTGTTTTTTCTTGCTCATCGGGAGATGGCATATCACCTGCTTCTGCTGCCAGCTCCGCTTCTTCGTAGTGGGTAATGAGCAGACTGAGGAATTCGGGCAGGTCTCTGCCAACTGCTTCCTTCAGGAAATGGCATGCCCAGGAATCTTCCAGTTGCAGCAAGCCTTGTATCAGATGGGGAACACCCAGCTCTTCGGCGCTGGAATACTCTGTCACCATATAGGCATGTTGCAAGAGTGAGCTGAGCTGGACGGAAAGTCCCAACTCGTATTCCACATTATCGGGGATAGTTTCCACTTCTTCCGTCAGATAGTTTTCCAGTGAGATGCTGAGCTCCACATAATTGTAGAAGGTATCTTGTAGGGTGTGGATGAATGGGTCTTGCTCTATGATGGCGCTCAGCAGATGTTCGGGCATGATGAACTCGTGCCGGTAAGACTCGGCTTTTCTTTGTGCGGAAGCGAATGCTTGGTTTACGAATATCGTATTTTTTATATCCATATTGTTTCTTTCTTCTTATTCTTCTTCCTCCGGGGTGACGGTGAGCCGGAGGGGGAAACCTTCATTGCGTGCCATGCGGGTGGCTTTCTGTACTTTGGAGTGGGCGATGTCGTATGAGTAGATGCCTACTACCGCGGAGTTACTTTTGTGCACCTGCAGCATCAGTGTTTCCGCTTCTACCGATGATTTGTAAAAGACGGTGGTGAGTACCTTTACCACAAACTCCATGGTGGTGAAGTCATCATTGTAGATGGTGACTTTGAAGCGTCGGGGTTCCCGTAATTCTATGCGTTCTTTTTCTTTGAAAGAAGATTGCTGTTGTTCCATTTCTTTTTAAAAACTACTGTTAAGACATTGTTCTACCGTTGTGTGGGCAACGAAAACTCCTGCCAGTCATATTCGTCCCCATACTCGTCGGCTATGGCTATGCGTATGGTGACGTTACCCGTCTTTATCCGTTCTCCGGCACTGATGTTGGCGGTGTATTTCACACCGTTGTGCGGAGTTATTTGCTCTATCATGACCGACGGTGATATGTAAATGCGCTTCATGCCCGTGGTTTCCGCCACCACCGGCACTACGTTGTAGGCTGTTTTGTTTCCTTCGTTCATGATTTCAAAAATCACTTTACAGTTTTCGCCCGAATTGATGACGTGGTTGCGGCTGTCGTCAATGAAACGTATATTCCGTATCCTCAAGTGGTCGATGGCCGATGCTTGCGGCTGTCTTCCGGATTGCGGGGGATAGGGCTGTGTCCTTTCTATCCGGTAGCTGTACTCCTCCTGCTTCTTGGGGGCTGTGGCTGCATTGGCAATGGCAGCTCCCGCAATGGTCCCTATGATGGTGCCGATGGCAGAACCCCGGTATCCTCCTCGCCAGCCTCCGTTACTGTCACCTATCAGCCCGCCGATGGCACCGCCTACATTGCTTCCGATGGCAGCTCCTGCAAGCACTGCGTTAGGGTCGCCTGCAGCCATCTGGCTTGTGCCGCATCCGCTGAGGATGATGGTTGCTGCCAGAATTCCTATAAAAGACTTTTTCATGTTCATATCCTATAATTATTATGTTGGGCAGATTGTTTTATAAAAGGGCTATTCCCAGTAAATCATCTTTTTGGTCATGCCTCCGTCAATGGTTATGTTTTCGCCATTGATGAAGTCGTTTTCGTCTTGGCATAGGAATACGCACATACGGGCAATATCTTCCGGTTTGCCAACCCGTCCGGAGGGGTGTTGCGAATGGTCTTCTGCCCGTAATTGTTCATAATCGTGTGTCTGAATCCAGCCCGGAGAGATGGAGTTGACCGTGATGTGCCACTCTGCAAGCGATAAAGCCAACGCATGCGTCAATGAATAGATACCTCCTTTGGAAGCTGCATATCCTTCACTGCCCGGTTCACTCATCAGATAGCGGGTAGAACAGAGATTAATGATTCTTCCGTAGGTATTCGTGCTGTTTTGACTTTTGCGGTGTACTGCCAACGCATGTGAAGTAATGAATACCGGACGTAAATTCACAGACAATATTTTATCGAACGTCTCCACACTCGTTTCTGTGATGGGAGAGAATTCACTGATGCCGGCATTGTTTATAATGATGTCAATATCCCCCCATTCCTTGAAAATATTTTGCAGGCAAAGTTCCAATGCTTCTTTGCTGTTTAGGTCGACGGGGTGAAATTGTGCTCCGGTGGCTTGGGCGGTTTGTTGTCCTTCCAGTTCATTCTTGTCACAAAAGGCTACTTGGTAATTAAGCTTGCAGAAGGCTTCTACAATGGCTTTGCCAATCCCCCCGGCACCTCCGGTCACGAAAACTTTCTTTCCGCCTTTTTTGAGGGGAAGTGTCGGCTTATGTAGCGTTTGTACCTTGCCGGATTTTTTCGCTTTCTCCCAAGCTGCTTTGCGTGCCTGGTATTGCTCGTACTGATTTTCAAGATAATTATCGGCCATATATGTTTCCGGTTTTATTGTTTAACTACGGCGTGTGTCACTTCGTACCCGATGACTACTGCCAGTCCGTTCTGTTTTAGGTATTGTCCGATGGCGGGTACGTAACCGCATCCGTTCAATATGAGCAGGGAGGTGGTCAGTATAGCAATCTGTTTCTTCATGTCATTTTGACTTTATTTGGTTTAATGTTACAAAGGTAGAGAAAGTATTGAAAAGGCTATAGGGGTAGCATTATGTTTTCTTTCCTTTTGTCATATTATTTTTTTCAATGTGGTGATTCACCTCTCCATTAATGAGAGTTATATGATGGCTTTTACTGATTTTTCCTACTTTTTGTTTGTGGCTTTTCCCACTTTTACGAAATAAGTTACATATTTCTGTAATTAGAGCTGTCAAAATGGCTATAATGATGGGAACTAACCACTCTTTATTATTTTGTATGAATTCTACTGGATTGCTCATATTTGTATGTATTTATTAAAGTTAGATATGGATAACGGTGATGAATGAGTGAGTTTCCCTATGATTTTTGTTCCAATATATAATCCTAAGATACTTAAACTTAATCTTGTTAATGTAGAACTATTTAGTAGATTGAATACTTGCTCCCAGTTCTTATTTAAATTACAAAAATAACTTCTGACTTCTGTGGCTGTAAACGGTGGCATTTCCTTTTTAGGCTCTTTCAGTCGTTTTTGATTTTTTTACTCTATTGAGTCATGTGGTATATTCACATGCTTCATCAATAGACTTGTCTTTTCTTCGGATAAGTTCACTATATTGATACAAGATAACCTTCATCTCTCTTCCTTCTTTTTTCCTTGAATTCTCTTTACTTGTTCCTCTATTTCCTCAATCGAAGGCAGTTGACTTTTAATATCTTCGGGAATCAGCTTAGACAGCTTACACTCTGATATGCCGATAGGCTGATTTGTTGATTCCAGTGCATATTGCGCCATTACTTGTTTTTTTGTCTTGCAGATAAGCAAGCCGATGGTGGGGGTATCGCCAGGTTTACATTTTAGATGGTTTACGGCACTGATATAAGTACCGAGTTGACCTATTCTAACTTAATTCTTGAAAATCTTTGGTAATGGTCAGGAAATCGAAGTTATAGGGGTCTTTGAGTGTCTGTAGAGCTAGGTCACTTTGCGGTTTTGGTAGCAGACGACTCTTTGAGAAATCCGCTTCCTCAAGTCATTTCTTTCTGCCGTTCTATAATTTCTGCTCCCAGTTGCCAGTAAAGGTGAAGCAGTTCGCTGTTCACGCGTACAGCCGCTTTAATCTGTGTACTACGCCTTTCCGTCTTTTCTACCTCTCCACTTTTACCACACAATATACTATCTCCCCCTCTCTTTCTTTTACCTCACCCCGTGTCGCTGCCATATCCTTCCAAATACGTTTACCCGTTTTGCAGAGAATAGGTATCGCACTATGTCGCTGTATTTCCTCCTATATTTTCGCAGACGATAATCATTCCCCTTGTAGGGCTTCAAAAGGGCATCCGTCTGTTTCCCTAAAGAGAACGGTTTGTTTCAATATGGAGAACAGTTTGTTTCATTAGTAGGAAACAGTTTGTTCCGTTAAAGAAAACAGTTCGTTTTATTGAGTGCAAACAGTTTGTCTCATAGTATGTGAATACTTTGTTTCTTACCGTTGTGAACTAAACTTTCTTATAAGCAAGGATGGACTATTTCACCTGGATGATGTCATAATTCAAGTCACTCACAGCTTCCTGCAGGCTGTCGTTGACAAGGCGCAGGGTTGTGTCGTTCACTACTACGAAGTACACCGGAGTGTCCCCGTCGTTCGGGGTCAGCTTGATGGCTGTTTTCTTCTTGTTGTCGACGTCTTTCTGGATAACTTCTTTCTTTCCTTTGGAAGTAAAGCTCTTGTTCTTTCCGGGGCTTTCGGCATCCAGATAAGTTGTTACCAGCGTGTAGCCGCTTTCTCCGTCGGGACCTACACAGTCTACGCTCAATACATACTGGATGCCCAGACCGTCGGCGGCGGGAAGGATTCCTTCGTATACGGCTACGGCAGACGAGTCATTGCCGGTAACAGCCATTACACTTTCGTCCATGGCGACGGCGTCATTGTTCTGAGTTCCTTTTGATTGGCAGGATACCAATGCAGCGGCAAGGGCTGCAATCATCATTACTTTTTTCATTACTTTAATGGTTTAAGTTAATTATAAAGACGCAATAGCGTTTGTTATTCATATTCTTCTTTCTTGATGACGAGCAGCTTGTCCACCCGTCCGCGGTCCATATCCACCACTTCGAAGTCCAGGTTTTTGTAGCTGAACAAGTCTCCGGCTTTCGGCACCCGTCCTATCAGGAACATGGCAAGGCCGCTCAAGGTGGTGAAGTCTTCCTCTTTTAGGTCATCATAGTTCATAATGCCCATCGCCTCCATAAAGTCATCCAGATTCATAGAAGCCTCCACCAGCATGGAACCGTCCTGACGAACAACGATTTCCTCTTCTTCCGTTTCATTCTCTTCGAGGATGTCTCCGAAGATACTTTCTGTCAAATCGTGCAGGGTGATGATACCTTCTGTATTTCCATACTCGTCTACAACAACTCCGAACTTGTTTTTGTTCTTCTTAAACAGCTCTAAAACTTTCTTTGCATACAAACTTTCCGGAATAAACAAAGCAGGGCGTGCAATACTACGTAAGTTGAAGGGTTGTTCGCCGCCCATCATCAAGATGATGTCCTTTACGGAAACCACACCGATAATCTCGTCCTTTCCCTGCTCCACCAGGAGATATTTGCTGAAGTGTTCTTCGTGGATGATACGCAGCACCTCTTCCGGTGTGTCTGTGGGATGGAGCACAACGATGTCGCGGCGATAGGTCATCAGGTCATTCGCTCTTTTGTCCGAGAAGCGGAACACGTCACGCAACATTTCCGTTTCGTCTTTGTCGATGACGCCTTGTTCCGAGCTTTGGTGCAGAATCATCTTCAGTTCGTCTTGTGTCATTTGGCGTTCTTCGCCGCTGTTCAGTCCGATGAGTTTGTTCATCAGTTTGGTGGAAGCGCTCAGCAGGCATACAAACGGATAGGAAATCTTGGTCAGCACAATCATGAAGGGGCTGAGCATGGTGGCCCATCGTTCCGGGTTGTTCAAGGCGATGGACTTGGGCACCAGTTCGCCTATGATGAGCGACAGATAGGTGATGATGGCTACTACGGTAATCATGGCGAGAGTCTTGGCATAGGCGGCTACTCCCGGAATGAGGGCGAACAGCGGTTCCACGTCGTCGGCAATAGTAGCACCACCATAGGCACCGGATACGATACCGATAAGAGTAATACCGATTTGGATGGTGGAGAGGAATTTTTCGGGCTCTTCCAGTTGTTTCAATACTCCTTTGGCTCTTTTGTTCCCTTTTCCGACAAGAGTTTCAAGGCGTGCTTTGCTTGAGGAGACTAAGGCGATTTCATACATGGCAAAGATGCCGTTCAAAATAAGTAAGAGTAAAATGATAATAAATTCCATAGCGGATTTTGAATAGTTTATGAGGCAAAGATAATGATTTTTCAGTATTTATTGTTAATATTGCCATCCGTTAGAAAAAATAAACAATAAATAGATGAAAAAAAGAATTATTGCCTTGGGGCTTTTATGGTGCCTGTCTGCCGTAATGTTGCAGGCGGCACGTGTAGACACGGTGTTGGTGAGAAGTGCAGCCATGAATAAGGATGTAAAAGTTGTGTATGTATTGCCTGATAAGGCTATCGGCAAGCAGGCTTGTCCGGTGGTTTATCTGTTGCACGGTTATGGCGGCAATGCGCGGAGCTGGGTGCAACTGAAGCCGGAATTGCCGCAGATGGCGGATGAGAAAGGAATCATATTTGTATGTCCGGACGGCAAGAACAGTTGGTATTGGGACAGTCCGGAGAATCCTGCCTACCGTTATGAGACTTTTGTCACCTCGGAATTGGTGAAGTATACAGACGGGAACTATGCTACCATTCCCGATAGAAAGGCGCGTGCCATCAGTGGATTGAGTATGGGCGGCCACGGTGCTTTGTGGAGTGCTATCCGTCATAAGGATGTGTTCGGTGCGGTGGGCAGTATGAGTGGAGGAGTGGATATACGGCCGTTCCCCCAGAATTGGGAAATGAACAAGCAGTTGGGAGAGTTTGCTGCCAACAAGGCATCTTGGGATGCGCATACGGTGGTCAACCAGCTGGATAAGATTGTAAATGGAGACTTGGCGCTAATCATCGACTGCGGTGAGGCCGATTTCTTTCTTGAAGTGAACAAGGACCTGCACAACCGGCTGCTGGCAAGGAAGATAGACCATGACTTCATCACCCGTCCCGGTGGACATACCGGAACGTATTGGAACAACTCCATAGACTATCACGTCCTTTTCTTCGACAAGTTCTTTAAGAAGTAAGTAACTTATTATTCGATGGTATAGTTCACGGTGCGTGTGTAGTCCTGCTCGTAGCCGTTCCTTATATGCCTGACGACTGCATGGCAGGAAGTGACGATACCCCGGTTATCTAACGTATAAGTATAGGTGGTGGTCTCTTCACTTTCTCCGTTGCTGTCCGGGATGAGTTGGGTAATCAGATAGTTTGCAGGTTCTCCCAGTATCTTCCCGTATATGGCAACCGCATGCATGGAAAGCGGATACATGTCCGTAATGAATAGGCTTGGTATTTCGGAGATATTTGCAATTTCATTGCCTGATGGTGTGGTAGCCGTACTGTTGTGTTCAAAAGTGTCAACCTTTTGCTGTATGCGCAATGCCCGGAAGTTGCTGTAGTCTATTGTAATGAATGAGTATTCTTTTCCGTCGTCCATCTTTTCTGTGATGTTTTCCAGATAGTATTTGTCTTCGGTGTTGATGAGGTAGGAGAAGGTGTAAGTACGGGTATTTCCTGCCATATCCTGACTGGTACAAGTGGTGGCATAACCTTTGTCATTCAGCGTGTAGGTTGATACTGTACCTGCTTCGTCGGTTATCACGGCTTGATGGTCCTTGTATTCGACGGTAGTGGTATTCTCTATCTCGAAGAGTTCGTCTCCTGCCGTAAAGCTCTGTTTGCCGGTGTAGCCGGTCAGCCTGCCTGCACTGTTGTAAAGATAGGTATGGGTGGCAGTAACCGGTTGCGCATCGCTCTCTATCACTTCTTTTAGTTCGATTTTGGAGAAAGGAGTGGTGGGGTAGGTTGACGGTTCCGGTTCTGGTGTATCATTGCCATTGTTATCATCGCTGCAAGCTGCCAGTCCACCGAGCAACAGCAGGCTGAACATGATTCCCGAAAATCGGGTGATGATTGTAACTCTTCTGTTTAGTTTCATCCTATTGGTCTTTTTATTTGATGCGTACGGCATGGCTTGCCCGGCGTTCAATGGAGTTTGCGAGAGTGGTCACTCTTAAAGAACGGGTATCTTCTTGTGCGGGCGGTTGTATGCTTCCGTCGATGGCGCCGAGTGCAGTGCTCAATAAGGCTTCGTTGGTATCTCCAAAGGGCAGGAAACGTGACATGTCGCTCATCTCATTCACTACATATCCCGAGTAGGCCGGTTGGAATCCGGATTCATAATCAGATTTCCCTTCCGAATTGTATATCTTGCAGACGATGGGATTCATCGTTATCATCAGTTTGGGGCTGGAGAAATTCCTGGAACCTACATTCTTGCCTACGGTAGTACCGCCGATGATGACAACATCCATATACGGGTCGAGGCAGTTAATCACCATTTCGGAGGCGGAGGCAGTCTGACTGCTGGTAAGTACGTAGAGAGTATTCAGGTTTAGGTTTGCTCCGTTTCCGATGAGTCCGGAGTTCAGGGTGAACGGTACTATCTGCGGATTGAAGCGGTTGTTGAATTCCAGGTACCCCAACTCTTGTCCCAAGGCGGAGGAAGGTGCAAGCATGGTACACAGCAATTCTGCGCAACTCAGTAATCCACCGTTGTTGTAGCGCAAGTCAAGGATGAATTCGTTGACTTGCTGTGATGCGAAATATTGGAATGCGCTGCGCAGGTCGTTGTCATATTCATTACTGTTGTCCGTGGGGCCGGAACTGAAGTGGTTGTAGACCAGATAACCTATTTTCTTGCTGCCTGATGTATATACATTCTTATAGTGCACCGGGTTGTCGTTGACGGGACGCGCCGATGCTATCTGTCTGGGTTTGTCGTAAGCAACGATGGCATTTTTCTCCACGTCGTAATAACCTACTGTAAGTTCCATGGCACTACTTCCATACAGTTTCTTATAATTCTGTTCAGTAATAAAGTTCCCGTCCATCTTCATAATCCAGTCACCCCGTTTCAGCCCGATTTCCGAGGCCGGGCTTCCGTCGGCAACGTAAAGAATCTGTGCAACAATGGCATTCTCTTCTCCTTCTACTTCTATCTGGTTGGTAGTGAACTGGAATCCGTAGCTGTAATCCGTATAGGGGATGCTGCGGGTAGTGGTGACGCTGACCAGACTGTCGATGGTGGAGAATTTGTCTTCTTCGGATTTGAGCGAGGCAAAGAAAGTGAAAGGGGCTTGAAAATAGTTCAGGTCGTTGGTATGGGGGATAGCGTCTACCCAATAGTACCACACACGCATGGTATCGTCAATCCAGCGGTCTGTCTGGGTCTGTCCGGCATACTCTTTCCAGCGGTCCACCCCGCAGGAAGTCAGATAAATGGGAAGAATCAGGGTTCCCAATATGAGTATCAGTATATTTCTTGCTTTCATGGGGGCAAAGATAGTGCAAATTGAGTGCAGAACTTTCATGCTTGCATGAAAAAGTTTTGCCGAAATGCAGTCTATCTTATCTAAAGATAGAAAATAGCTTGCTTATCTACCACAATTGTGGTATAAAATTCCCTAATCTGTGTCATTGTCTGCCCCGGCTTATCGCTCTATCTTTGCAACATCCGAATGAGAAACGGTTTATTCACCTAAAATACAAACGACAATGGAAACAAAGAAATTGCACTTTGAGACTCTACAACTTCACGTTGGACAAGAACAACCCGACCCGGCAACTGATGCCCGCGCCGTACCTATCTATCAGACAACTTCGTATGTATTCCGTAATTCGGCCCATGCGGCAGCTCGCTTTGGCTTGCAGGACCCGGGGAATATTTACGGGCGGTTGACGAATTCCACCCAGGATGTGTTCGAGAAACGTGTGGCGGCTCTGGAAGGCGGTGTTGCCGGATTGGCCGTAGCCTCGGGTGCGGCAGCCATCACTTATGCCTTTGAGAATATCACCCGTGCAGGCGACCATATCGTGGCAGCTAAGACCATCTACGGCGGAACGTATAATCTGCTGGCCCACACATTGCCTGCCTACGGGGTTACCACTACTTTTGTGGACCCGGGCAATCTGGACAATTTCGAGAAAGCGATTCAGGAGAATACCAAGGCAGTATTCATTGAAACGCTGGGAAATCCGAATTGCAACATCATTGACATTGATGCCGTTGCTGAAATAGCACACCGTCACCGGATTCCTCTGATTATAGATAACACCTTCGGTACTCCTTACCTGATTCGTCCCATAGAGCATGGGGCAGATATTGTAGTCCATTCGGCAACGAAGTTCATCGGAGGGCATGGTACGTCCTTGGGTGGTGTTATTGTAGATAGCGGCAAGTTCGACTGGGTGGCCTCGGGGAAGTTTCCCCAACTGACGGAACCGGACCCGAGTTATCATGGAGTATGTTTCGTCGACGCTGCCGGTCCTGCTGCCTATGCCATCCGTATCCGTGCCGTATTGTTGCGTGATACCGGTGCCACAATCAGTCCTTTCAATGCTTTCATTCTGTTGCAAGGATTGGAGACGTTGTCGCTTCGCGTGGAACGTCATGTGGAGAATGCCTTGAAAGTGGTTGAATTCTTGAAGAAGCATCCCAAAGTGGTTGCCGTGAACCACCCGTCCCTGCCCGAGCATCCTGACCACGCGCTTTACGGGAAATACTTTCCGAATGGAGGCGGTTCTATCTTTACGTTTGAGGTGCGGGGCGGTGTGAAGGAAGCGCAGACGTTTATTGACAGTTTACAGATATTCTCGTTGCTTGCCAATGTGGCTGATGTGAAATCCCTGGTTATCCATCCTGCCACCACTACCCATTCCCAATTGAGTGCACGGGAATTGGAAGAACAAGGCATCAAACCGGGCACGGTCCGCCTCTCCATCGGGACAGAACATATCGATGATTTGCTGGACGACTTGTCCCAGGCATTTGACAGAATTTAAAAGAATAACAGTATACGATAGAATGAATATTGCTGTATTATTGTCGGGAGGTGTAGACAGCTCCGTGGTGGTACATCTCCTTTGCGAACAAGGTTACCGTCCTTCTCTATTTTATATCAAAATAGGGAGGGACGATGCCGATTATATGGACTGCTCTGCGGAAGAGGATATGGAGATGGCTTCTGCCATTGCCCGGCGTTATGGATTATCGTTGGAAGTAGTGGACCTGCACCGGGAGTATTGGGACCAGGTGGCGGCTTATGCCATTGATAAAATAAGACGTGGCTTGACTCCCAATCCGGATGTGATGTGCAACAAGCTGATAAAGTTCGGGTGCTTTGAGCAACGTGTGGGGAAGGATTTCGATATCACGGCAACCGGGCACTACGCCACTACGGTGTTGAGGGATGGAAAGACATGGCTCGGTACCGCTGCCGATTCCGTGAAAGACCAGACCGACTTTCTGGCACAGATAGATTATCTGCAAGTTTCCAAACTGATGTTTCCATTGGGCAGACTGATGAAGAATGAGGTTCGTGACATAGCCCTGCGTGCCGGATTGCCCAGCGCCAGACGTCGTGACAGTCAGGGCATCTGCTTTCTGGGAAAGATTGATTATAATGATTTTGTGCGCCGTTTCCTTGGCGAAAGGGAAGGGGATATTGTGGAGTTGGAAACGGGTAGAAAGTTGGGCAAGCATCGGGGCTATTGGTTTCATACCATCGGCCAGCGTAAAGGATTGGGGTTGGGTGGAGGACCGTGGTTTGTTGTCCGCAAGGATGTGGAGGAGAATGTGATTTACGTGTCCCGCGGATGTGATACGGCATTGCAATACGGCTATGAATTCCGTATGTACGATTTTCATTTCATTACGGATAATCCCTGGAAGGGAGCGCAGGAAGAGGTGGAGGTGACTTTCAAGATACGCCATACGCCGGAGTTTGTCAAAGGCAGGTTGCAAAAGGAGGCGGAGGGTTACCGCATTGTTTCGGAAGAAAAGCTGCAAGGCATTGCTCCGGGCCAGTTCGGAGTGGTGTATGATGCTGATGCCCGGCTGTGTGTCGGGAGCGGGGAGATTTATATATAATATTCCACCAAGTCTACGATGCCTGCCTTCATGGCATATTTGGTGGCTTCGTGCGCATTGTTTACACCCAGTTTCCGGAAGATATTCTTCCGGTGGCTGTTTACCGTATGGAAGCTGAGGTTTCGTTCGGCAGCTATTTCTTTGGTTGTTTTCCCCAGGGCTATCTCTTTTAGGATGCTCCGTTCGGCAGTAGTCAGTAAATCATCTTTGATGGTAGGATGAGTGGGGGAGGAGGAACCGTTGCCTGCGAGCAGCAGGTTACTGACGTGATTACAGATGAATCGCTCCTTGCGTGAGGCGCATTGTAGTGCGGTCAGTATCTCTTCTTTGGAATTATCCTTCAGCGCTACACCGAATGCCATGCTGCTGAACAATACCTGGCGCAGGAACGGTAGGCTCAATTCGTCGGAAAAGAGTAGCCAATCGGCTTCCTTGAAGCGTTCGTGAAGTACCATTAGCTCTTCGGCTCCCGAAAAATCAAAAAGGGTATAGTCCAGAATGACAACGGCGGTGGGATGCAGGCGTAGTTGCTGTATCAGTTCTGCCTTGTTGTCGGCTTCCAGCAGCAGGGAGGTGTCTTTCTGTCTGCCCAATAGGAACATCATGCCTGCTTTGGTGATATCTTGATTGTCTGCAATGATAAATTCTCTCATGACATTGGTATATAAAAAACTCCGCTACAAATGTACACTTTTTAGTGTGATTTGTGGCGGAGTGGGAATATATATATTTATATAAGGGTTTTACCAGGAACGTCCCTTGAATATGTTGGATTGTTCCAGCGGAACCAGGTTCCCGCTCAAAGTCATGGTGTTGGAGTTGAAGTTCGGGCTGATGGTTACGGTTGCGTTGTTCCAGCCATCGGTCAGCGTAAGGAATATCTGGGCGGAAATGCCGATACCCTGGATGCTGAAGTTACAATTCACGTTGCCCCGTTTGTCGGTAGTTATTTGGATGTCCGATACGGTTCCGTCTACTGTTACACCGCCAATGCCGTTAGGACCTGGGTATACGGTGTTGAAGGCTACCTGCACGGTGCCACGTCCTTGGTTGACCAATACGAAGTTGGTGTTGGAGTTTACAAATGCGGTCTGTCCGTTGCGGAACATCACTTGGTCTGCCTCCATTACGAACTGGTGAGCTTTCAAGGCCGCCATTGCGTCATCGTACGAAATGGCATCCTGTGCTTGTTCTTCAGCTTTCAGGCGTGCACGTTCTGCGTCTCTTTGGGCTTTACGGTCTGCGCGCTTTTCAGCTCTACTCTCTTGTGCATACATGGTCGTTGTTGCCATGCTTACCAATACTACTGCTGCTAATGCAATAAACTTTTTCATAATCGAATCTTTTTTTGTTTAGGTTTAAATAAATTGTTCGTTATAAGTTTATTGCAAGAACAATGCCTATCCAGGATTGTTCACCGGTTTTTTAATTATTTTATATCCGATAGCAGCAATAAAGATACTCATTACCGGACTGATAAGGTTGAAGAAGCAATAGGGAAGGTAGGTCAGTGTGGGTACACTCAAAATGGTGGCTTGCGTCATGCCGCAGGTGTTCCATGGGATAAGCGGGGAGGTGACGGTAACGGCATCTTCCGTGGTACGGCTAAGTAGCCGGCTTTCGTAGCCTTTCTTTGCGTAAACGTTGCTGAACATGTTTCCGGTGAGGATAATGCTGATGTACTGGTCTGCCGTGGCAAGGTTCAGGAACAATCCGGAATATACGGTGGATGCTACCATGCTGGCTGTATTCTTCATGAAGCGGACGAATAGGGAAGTGATGCTTCCTAGCATGCCGCTTGCCGTCATGGCTCCACCGAAACACATGGCGCAGATGATGAGCCAGATGGTATTCATCATTCCTGCCATACCTCGTGTGGCAATCAGTTCTGTCAACATGTCACTGTCAGTTTGTAGACTGGTACTGCCATAGAATGTCATCATTATCCCTTTGAACATATTCCCATCTTCCGCTATCTCATTCAGTAGTCCCGGTTGGAAGATGAAGGCGAATATCCCTGCCAGCAGAGTGGAGAGAAAGAGTGTGATGACGGAAGGCACTCTCCGGGCAATCAGTATTCCCGTAATCACGGGAACAGCCAGTAACCAGGAAGTAATGTTGAATTTGGCGTCCAATGCTGCCGTAAATTCCGCAATCTGTTGTGTATTGTTCGTTTCGTGTGTGAGTCCCATTACTGTAAAGATGACAAGGGTGATGAGGAGAGAGGGGACGGTGGTAATCATCATATAGCGGATATGGCTGAATAACGGTGTTTCCGTTACGGATGAGGCAAGGACCGTGGTATCCGATAACGGTGAAATTTTGTCTCCGAAATAGGCTCCCGAAATGATGGCACCGGCTATCCATCCCTCTTCAAAACCTTGTGCCTTGCCTATGCCCAAAAGGGCGATACCGATGGTGGCGATAGTGGTCTATGAACTTCCCGTCATTACTGATACCAATGCACAAATAATGCAGGTAGAAGCAAGGAAAAAATTCGGATAGATAATCTGCATACCATAATATATAAGGGTAGGTACCACCCCACTTATCATCCATGTGCCGCTCAAAGCACCGATAATCAATAGAATAATGATAGCTGTGGCAACACCTGAAATGTTGTTGGTGATGGCAAGTTCATAATCTTTCCAAGGGATGCGGTAGAAAGCCATGCCGATAAAGACACACATACCAGTGGTGGCAAGCAGGGAAATCTGGCTTCCTCCACTCAAGGCGTCACTTCCGAAAGTATGGATGGTGGCGAACAGCATTCCTACGAGAAAAGCGATGGGAAATAGAGAAACGAGTGGAGAGGGTATTTTCTTTGCTGAATTCATTGAATCGTTTTTACTATGCTTGGTTGACGAATCTATTATCACTCTGCCGTTTACAGTTTGATGTGGCAAAGGTATAACAATTCTGTTTAATATCTTTCTTATCCTCTGTATGACAAATAAAAATTATCAAATCTTTGCGTTTGCTTGGAAAAATGATAGTATTTTTGACTTTCAATTGATATATTTGACTTCAATTTGTATATTTATGAATAAAAAACTGTAACAGACAAGAAAGTGTTGACTTTTGGTGAAGTGATGTTTCGTCTGATTACTCCAAGATTTCGCCGTTTCTCCCAGTTCAATGAGTTATTGCAATCTATGGTGGCAGGTAGGCTAATGTTGCTATGTCGTTGGCACATTTCAGCATCCCTATGGAATTTGTCACCTGTCTGCCGGACAATGCCATAGCGCATGCTTGTATTGCTTCTCTCCGTGTTTGCGGTTTGGATATGGAGGAGATTGTCTTTGGCAGCAAGCGTCTGGGATTATATTATTGGGAGAGCGATGTTGCTTTCCGAAATTCTAATGTGGTGTATGTTGCAGGAAAATCTTTCTGGAATTGTGTAATTTCATCACTTTCATCTAACTCTGTTACGCCACCTTCGTTGCAATGACATTCAAGCGTAAGAGTTCCAGTTCACCATAATGATCTGTTGTAAACTGTATAAAAACTTCTGGGCTGTTAATGTCGTATAGTCTATCTGCATCTACGAACTTTACTTGCGTGTAATAAGCTACATCTCGCAGATTTTCCGGGAGATTCGGTTGTTCTTTGTAGATACAGTTTCCTGTATCTCGTTAGTGATGTGGTAATACGTGCAATATGGCCTGATGGTCATAGTCTTTAGGTGAGATGCGGAATGCACCTTCACCGAATTCTCCAAAACCTTTATAATCTTTTACCTCAGTCTTGAACCTCGGTGTTATCTGATTGAGTTCCCTATTACTATATCTTTCCGCATTTCACTTTTTTTTGTAACTTTGCCATAAATAATCGAATATGAGTATGACTTTAACAACTGAGAGAAAAGAAAAAGCAATATTATTCCTCTGGCAACATCTCCTGCTTCTGATTTCATTGTATCTGATGACATTGGGAGTCGTTCTATGTGTAAAATCCTCTTTGGGCAGCAGCGTAATCTCCTCACTGCCGTTCGTTTTTTCGCTGGCGGGATTGATAAGTCGTGTCCCTGAGTGGACAATTGGCGGATACACGATTGCGATGAACTTTATCTTGGTATTTTGCTAAATACTCATACTGCGCCGCAATTTCGACTTCATGCAGCTCTTCCAGCTTGTCATCGGATTCGTATTCGGATGGCTTATAGATATTAACATGGCATTGACAGCCGGTTTGGAATGCACGACTTGGTCTTCGCAAATATTCGCCCAATTCGCTGGATGTACCATCATGGGCATCGGCATCGCCTTCGAGGTGCGGTGCGGCTCGGTAACCATGCCGGGCGAGGGCATTTCCATTACCGTCAGCCAGGTAACGAAGCGTCCTTTCGCCAAAGTAAAGATATGGGTGGATACGACCCTCGTACTGCTCGCTGTTGCTGGGTGTTATCTCTTTTTCGGGAGCTGGCAATGGAATGTTATCGGTATCGGAACGCTGTTCGCTATGATTTATGTCGGACTGGTAGTGAAATTTATCGCTCCGCATTTGGGTTGGTTCGACCGCCTTCTAACCTATCGCCCAGGCTTCCGGCGTTACCTGTTCGGATTGGCTCGATTACTATATCGTCGCGGTGAAGTGAAAGAATAAAAACGAGGGTGTCAAAATGTGGCACCCTCGTTTTTGTTGTATCCCTGTTGAAGGCTGAAATCAAATATCCGCTTCTACAAGGAATATTTTGATTTTTGGAACAGCATCAACGGTTAATGTTGTTTGATTAGGCTATTTCAATTTTGAAATTAGCCAGTCAGTGACAAGCTTCACCGCATAATCAGAAGCAACGGTATATTATGGTCTTTATCTGTTTGTTGTCATACTCTTCGCTTGCAATTGAAGTGACGCCCCGCCTTGTGAATGTCCAACAAGATATATGTTTTCAGTTATCGTTAATGCCTTGACATAGGAAATTATACTTATGAGGTCTTCATTCTCATTGAGTACTGTCATATTCTGAAACTCGCCTTCACTCTTGCCGCAATCGTTGAAATCATAATGCAAGACGCCTATGCCATTCTCGTTGAGAATACAGATTATCGGTTCCCAGAGATGAAAGCCATCGTCACAGATGGTATGTTATTCGACTTTGAAAAAGAAGCGCGAATGCCAAATGCAATCACGCTTCTTTTGAGAATAAAATCCTGTGCAAAACAGAACTTTTACTTGGCAGGCAGCACCTCACCCTTCTCGTTGAAGAGCACGTCCGAAGTCTTTCCTTCAGCATCGGCAAGTGTCACCTTGTAGGTCTTGACACCCTCCTCGTTCTTCACATAGGCGGCCTTGATGGTCTGTCCCTCGTAGCTCTTGGCTACGGCATCCTTGACAGCCTGCGGAAGCTGGTCGGTTTCGATAGCCTCGAATTCATTTTCGGCGGTTACCGAAATCTGAGCCTTCGGTGCGATTACAGTGTTGGCATACGCGGCATTGAAGCCGAGGGCTGCGAAAAGAGCAGCAGCGATAAATACTTTTTTCATTTTCGTAATGTGTTTAATTAAACTTAAAATCTCCTTTTTTCAAGGTTGCTGATACAAATTTATCGACATCCCGAGCACAATCCAAGCAAGTGATTATGAACGGCATTTTTCCGATGACGGATGTTTCCCGGGTTCTATTTCGTCCCGCCTCCGAGGGCATGGTAAAGCGTGATGACGCCCTGTATCTCGTCATAGCGGTCTTCCGATTCCGCCAGTTCGGCCTGCAAAAGTTTCTGCTGGGCGGTGAGCACTTCCAAATAGTGGGTTCGCCCGTACTTCATCAGCAACTTGGTATTCCATACGGCGGCTTTCAGATTCAGAATCCGCTTGCGGTCTATACCCAGCCGCTTGCGGGCCGTCTGCCAGAGGATAAGTGCATTGTTCACCTCGTTGCCGGCATCGAGCAGGCTCTGCCGGAATTGCAGCAATGCCTCCTGCTGCTGTGCGCGGGCTATTTTCAGCCGGGCAACGTTCTCGCCTTTATGGAAAAGGGGCTGCACCAGCGAACCGACCGCATTGAAAAGCCACGTTCCCGGATTGGATATGGTCTCCGCATTATTGGTCCATCTGATGGTGCCGGAAAGCGTGATACGCGGATAAAAAGCCGAACGGGCTTCGCCGGTGGCATAGAACGACTGCATCAGGGCAAACTCCGCCTCCCGCACATCCGGACGGTTGCTGACCAGCGACAGAGGAAGCCCGGCGGACAAGCTGTCGGGAAAGTGCCGGTCGGCAAGCACGCCGCGTTCCAGCTTTACAGGAGCAATTCCCAGCAATGCACAGACCGTATTTTCCAGCTCTCCGATGCGCTTTTCCAACGTGAGGATGGAACCTTCCACCTCCAACTTGTTGGCACGTGCCTGCAACACGGCAGCTTCCGTAGTTTTTCCTGCCCGTTTGAGCGCGGAAAGCGTGCGGATATTCTCCTGCCATGTCGTCAGCGTGCGGCGGCTGATCTGCAACTGCTCGTCGAGCATCAGCAGCGTATAGTAACTGTCGGCAACGGTGGCGACCAGACGTGTCTGCATCGCCTGCTCGTATGCCCGGCTTTGCCCGAGAGCCGCCTTGGCTCCGGCTTTCGCATTGCGCTGCCGGCCGAAGATGTCCAATTCCCACTCTGCCGAAGGGCCGACCGAATAGGTTCGTTGCGCAGGACGTCCGTCGGAATGACTTGCTTGTCCCTGCCCGCCGAGAGAGACGGACGGAAGGAATGCCAGACGGGAGGATTGCAGGACGGCTTCCGCCTCTTCCGTCCGCAGGCGGGCCACACGCAGGTCGGTGTTATGCTCCATGCCGCATTCTATCCACCGTTGAAGCAGAGAATCGGTAAAAAACTCTCGCCACGAAAGATTGGCGAACGATGCGCTATCCGTCTGTTGCGTCTCTTGTCGGATACCGGTGTACAGACTGTCGGCGAACGACAAGTCGGGCCGTTCGTAGCGCGTATAGATTCCGCAACCGTTCATGAACGGCAGCAGAAAAAGCAAAAGGAATATATAATGAACTGTTTTCTTCATGATTATTTCTGTTTTAGGGTACGCCGGGGCATGACGGCCTCCTCCATACGTTGGAACACGATGAACAGCACCGGAACGATGAACAGCAATGCCACCGTGCCGATAAGCATTCCGCCTACCGTACCCACGCCGATGGATATGTTGCCGTTGGCTCCCACGCCGCTGGCGAACATCATCGGCAACATACCGAAAACCATCGTCAGCGAAGTCATCAGGATAGGTCGCAGACGGGCTTTTGCCGCAGACATGGCGGCAGCGGCGATACTCATTCCCATTTTACGGTGCTTGGTGGCATATTCGGTCAGCAGGATAGCGGTCTTGGCCAACAGACCGATGAGCATCAACAACCCCACTTGCATATAGATGTTGTTCTCCAGAGAGAACATGCGGGCAAAGAGAAAACTTCCCGCCAGCCCGAAAGGTACGGAGAGCAATATGACTACCGGCATGAAAAGGCTCTCGTAAAGAGCACAAAAAATCAGATAGATGAAAACGAAGCAGATGACGAAGATGATTACCGTCGAACTGCCCGAACCGGCCTCCTCGCGCGACATGCCGCCGAACTCGTAACCGTAGCCCGCAGACAATACCTCGGCAGCCACCTCCCGCACAGCCTGAATGGCTTCGCCCGAACTGTAACCGCCCGCCGCCGAACCGTTGATGGCAATGGCGGAGAAGAGATTGAAACGCGCCAGTGACTGCGCCCCGTACACTTTCGTCAGGGTCAGATATTGTCCGACGGGACTCATGCCGCCCTTGTCATTGCGTACGAACATATTATTCAACGCTTTGGTGTCGAGGCGGAACTCCGGAGATGCCTGTACCATGACACGATACAATTTGGAGAACCTGTTCATGTTCGAGGCATAGATACCTCCGACATACCCGGACAACACATCCAGCACATTGGCAGGCGACACACCTGCCTGTTTACACCGTGCGGCATCGACCTCCAACAGATATTGGGGATATTTCGTATCGAATGCGGTGGTAGCCTTGGCTATCTCCGGCCGCTCGTTCAGCCCCTCTATCAACCGATTGGCCACTTTCTGCAAATCCTCGATGCTGCCTCCCTTCTGGTCCTGCAAATGAATCTCGAAACCGTTGCTCGCACCATAGCCGGGAATCATGGCTTGGGTGAAGACGATGACTTTCGCGGCTGTGATGTCCGCCGTGCGGCGGTATATCTCGTCGATGACGGATTGGATGTCATCTCCCTTTTCCGTGCGCTCGTCCCAGGGATGCAGACGGATAGTAAACATACCGCTCGACGAACCCATACCGCTCAACATGCCCATACCTGTGGTCTTTGCACATACCTTGATTTGCGGAATGTCGCCGATTTTACGGTCTATTTCCTCCATGATTCTGGCGGTCTGCTGCAAATTGGTGCCGGGAGGCGTCTGAACGTCAATATTGATCGTACCCATATCCTCGTTCGGGACCAGTCCGGTTTTCGTCGTCTGCATCAGATATACCAGCCCGCCGCACGCCAGCAGTAATGACAGTCCGGCCAGCCATTTGCGGCGGAACAGAAAGAGCACTCCGCTCTTGTAGCGCACGAGCATTCGGTTGAAAGCCGCATCGAAAGCCAGATGGGAACGGGTAGAGAAACCGGGCCGTTCTCCTGCGGTAACCTCCGTGTGGGGCGTCATGAGCAGGGCGCAAAGAGCCGGACTGAGCGTAAGTGCATTGAGCAGCGAAATGCCGACGGCAACGGCCATCGTCAGTCCGAACTGCATATAGAACGTGCCTGTCGTACCGCCCATGAAACTGACGGGAATAAACACCGCCATGAAAACGAACGTGGAGGTCAGCAGTGCGGACGATATGCCGTCCATCGCCCGGATTGTGGCTTCGTAAGGCGAACGGTACCCCTCGTCGAACTTGGCCTGCACCGCTTCGACCACCACGATGGCATCGTCCACCACCGTGTCGATGACCAGTACGAGAGCGAAGAGCGTAATCATGTTCAAGCTGAATCCCGCCACGTACAGGAAGGCGAAGGTGCCTATCAGCGAAACGATGATTGAGACGGTCGGTATAAGCGTGGAACGTATGTTCTGGAGGAACACATAGACTACGAGCACCACCAGCAGGACGGCTTCAATCAGGGTCTTGACCACATTCCGGATGGAGGCGTCCAGAAAATCCTTCGTACTCATCAGGTCGGCGATTGCCATCCCCTTGGGAAGATTCTCGGATATTTCCGCCACCACCTTGTCGATCTCTTCGATAATTTCGTTGGCATTCGAGCCAGAGGTCTGGGAAATCATGCAGGTAGTGCCCGGATGCCCGTTCACGGAACCGATGTACTCGTAGGTTTTCGAGCCCAGTTCGACCCGCGCCACGTCTTTCAGGCGCAGGACGGTTCCGTTTTCCTGCGCGCTGACCACCAGATTCTCGTAGTCGGTCTCCTTGTCGTAACGTCCGCGATATTTCAGCACATAACGGAACGTATGTTCCGATTCGGCACCCAGCGTTCCGGTCGGCGATTCCAGATTCTGCTCGTCGAGCACCTTGCGTATGTCCGACGGAACAAGACCGTATTGCGCCATCTTGCCCGGATTGAGCCATATCCGCAAGGAGTAGTCCGCACCCTTGACGTCCACCTCGCCGACACCCGCAATACGGGCGAAACGGGGCTCGACGTTTATCTTCATATAGTTGCACAGGAACTTTTCGTCGAACGAATCGTCGGGACTGTAGAGAGCCAGCGTCTTGATGCGGCTCGTCTGGCGTTTACGCACGGTCAGGCCGCTCTTGGTCACTTCGGCGGGCAGTTGCCCTTGTGCCGAAGCCAACCGGTTCTGCACATTGACCATTGCCATGTCGCCGTCCGTTCCCTGCCGGAAATAAATCTGGATCGTGGCGGAACCCGTGTTCGTGGCGGACGACACCATGTACATCATGTTCTCCACACCGTTGATGGCCTCTTCGAGCGGCACCACCACGCTTTTCTGCACCGTCTCGGCATTCGCACCGGGATAGGTAGCCGACACAAGCACAGTGGGAGGCGCGATTTCCGGGAACTGTTCCACCGGCAACTGGACGAGGCAGATGATGCCCAACAGCGTAATGAAGACCGAAATGACACCGGCCAGTATCGGTCGGTCGATAAACGTTTGTATCTTCATAAGTTATTCTCCCCGTGTGTTTTTAGGTTCGACAACAGCACCTTCGCGCACCAGTCCGGCACCTTCGGCGATAATGACGTCGCCCGCCTTCAGCCCCGATTCCACGATATATTCTTTTCCGTCGTTCTGCGGGAAAACTTCGATACGGGTAGAGACGGCCCTGCCGTCCACCACCTTATAGACGAAGATGCGGTCCTGCAATTCATACGTGGCAGCCTGCGGAATGACGATGCAGTTTTCGCGCACGGAAGGAATCAGCACCGTGCCGCTGCCACCGTTGCGCAGCAGCCTCTCCTTGTTCGGGAAGACGGCACGCAGGCTCACAGCTCCCGTACTCTCGTCGATGGTGCCGCTCACAGCGTCGATATGGCCTTTGCAGGAATACATCTGCCCGTTGCTCATTTTCAACTCCACTTCAGGCATCTCCTCGATGGCATGCTTCAGGGAGCCGTATCGCTGAATCATGTCCAACATCTGATTTTCGGCCATCGAAAAATAAGCATACACCCGGCTGTCGTCCGACACCGTGACTAACGGGTCGCCGGATGTGCTGCTGACCAATACGCCTACCCGGTAGGGAATCATGCTCGCCACACCATTCACGGGCGACTCCACCTCTGTGTACGACAGGTTGTTGTGGGCGCTCTTCTCTTCGGCCTCGGCCAATGCGAGCTTGGCTTCCGCTTCCATGACCTCGTTGCGGGCGGTCTGCAAGTCGAACTCCGAAACCACCTCTTCTTCCAAAAGCCCCTTGTTGCTCTCCAGACCAGCCGGGAGGTGGAGAGCACCGCTTCGGCACTTTTTACATTGGCGACGGCGATGTCGTGCGCAGCCTTGTAAGGCACTTGGTCGATGACGAACAATACGCTGTCCTTACGTACCGCATCGCCCTCCTTCATCCGGATGTCCGTAATCTGACCGCTTACCTGCGGGCGAATCTCCACGGTCTGATACCCCCGTATGGTAGCCGTATAACCACTGCGGAGCGTGCGGCTGCTCAACGTTACCGTATCCGTCCGGTAAGCCGCAGTTCCCTGCTGCCGCCCGTCGCGGCCTCCGTTGCAGGCGAAAAGGCACAGGGCACAAGCGGCAAAAATCATTTTTGTTTTATATCCGTTATTCATACCGAAAGTTTTTTTGGACACAATATTACGAAGAAATCGACGGGTCGGGAAAATAGCGTTGACGAACGGTGGAATTGCGGTGGTAAACGTCGGGGACAATTCTTGTACGCGACTTCCGGAATAAGTATCTTTGCAAATAAATTATTTATAATGAACGGAATATGAAAGAAAAAAATATAACCTTGTCCATCGACCTGATTTTTTGCGTTATTATCCTGCCGCTCATCATCACGATGGTTCCGGTGGAAAAATGGATAGAAAAATACACACTCTTCGCCGTAAGTCTCGTGGCTTATATGTACGTCCTTTACTTCGCCATACGCAAAGTCAATTTTCCGCAACTTTTCATGAATCGCCGGTACGGCAGGATGGCGGCATTCATTCTGCTGTTCCTGGGGACAACCTATCTGTTGTCACTGTTTCCCTATCCTGAAAGTGCAGCGGACAACTCGGCTCTGCATCCCCATCTGAAAGAGCACCTGCGCAGCCAGACGGTATGGTTCCTTTTTCTTGTCGTGAGCGGGTTCAGCCTTTCTGTCAGTCTGATTTTCGAGCTTTTCCGGCAAACGCTGGCCAAGAAGGAACTGGAAAGCCAGAAGACAAGGCCGAGCTGGCACTCTACAAGGCACAGATCGACCCCCATTTTCTGTTCAACACGCTCAACACCCTTTACGGGCTTGTCATTCAGAAATCCGAAAAGGCCGAATCGGCGTTCGCCCAATTCGCCGACATGGTGCAGTACATGTACACCCATGCCAAAGACGACACGGTTGCTGTCCGCGACGAGATAGACTACATCGGTCACTACATCGATTTGCAATCCCTCCGTCTGAACCGCCACACGAAAGTCGTTTGGGAATGCGAAACGGACGACGATACGCTGCGCATACCCCCGATGCTGCTTGTCACCTTCGTGGAAAACGCTTTCAAGTACGGTGCGTCTTCGAGCAAAGACTGCACGATACGCATCCGTATGGAAATCGAAGAGGGCGCGCTCCGTTTCACGACGCAAAACGGCATCATGAAAAAGCGGCACGAAAAGGAGCCTGCCGTCGGCATCGAAAACTGCCGCGCACGGTTGGAACTGCTCTATCCCGGACGTTTCACGCTGACCGCCCGGGAAGAAAACTCCGAGTATGAACTGAATCTGACCATACGCCTCAAATGAAAAAAATAAATTGCATCGCCATAGACGACGAACCCATAGCACTGTCCGTCATATCCCAATTCTGCTTGCGGACGGGCGGT
Source organism: Bacteroides muris (ex Fokt et al. 2023) (assembly GCF_024704895.1). Classification (NCBI taxonomy): domain Bacteria; kingdom Pseudomonadati; phylum Bacteroidota; class Bacteroidia; order Bacteroidales; family Bacteroidaceae; genus Bacteroides; species Bacteroides muris (ex Fokt et al. 2023). Next base: position 80,580 of record NZ_JAMZEE010000003.1, read on the forward strand.
CTCGACCTGCTTACCTACAGCGAACCGCAAGAAGGATTGCAAGCCGTCATCGACAGGCAACCCGACATCGTTTTCCTCGACATAGAGATGGACTGCCTGAACGGTCTCGACATCGCACGCAAACTGCCGGCATCGACCTGCTTCATCTTCACCACAGCCTACATTCGCTACGCCCTCGACGGATTCGACCTCGATGCCGCCGATTTCCTGCACAAACCGTTCTCCTACGAAAGGTTCAAGACAGCCGTGGAAAAAGCAGTGCGGCGGCTGGAATATATCCGTAATGAAAAAGAGTGCATCATCGTCAAGCAGGAATACAACAATGTAGTGATTCCTGTTTCCGACATACTCTACATCGAAGCAATGGAAAACTATTGCAAAATTTTCCGTCGCAAGGGATGCTACACGCTTTCGCGCATGAACCTCAAAGCGATAACGGAACTGTTGCCGCCCCGGAACTTCATCCGCATACATCGTTCGTTCATCGTCCAGCTCGACAGCATTTAGCATTTCAACAAACAGGAACTTCGGCTTACCACCGGGCAGACCTTACCCATCGGCAGGCAATATGCCGAAAAAGTGATTTCCCGGTTGCACTCTCCGGGGAACAACAATGCGCATCATGACAATGAGTAATCCAAAACCGAAATCGGGAAAATAATCGTAAGAATTAACAATAAACAAATATAAATCAGGAAAAATGGAAAATACAGTCAGATGTGGGAACAATGCTTCTTTGAACGGTATTGATGGAAACAAAAAGGTAAAAGGCATACAACGGCATGTCATAGTGGATAAGAATGGCTTTCTTATTGCCGTTATGGTCACCATAGCTAATGTGCATGACAGTAAAGCCGCTTATTTGCTGATGAGGGTTCTTAAGGAGATGTGCTCCAGTGTAAGAAACATTCTTGCCGATGGAGGTTACCGAGGAGAACTTGTCGATAACATAAGAAAGAAATTCGGATATGTCATTCAGGTTGTTATCAGTGCGTACAAGGAACAGGGATTCAGACCCATTCAAAAGAGATGGATTGTGGAAAGAACATTCTCATGGATGGATTACAATAGAAGGCTCTGCCGAAACTATGAACTAACATTCGACTCGGCAGAGGAAATGGTCAAATTAGCCACTATAAGATTATTATTGAGGAATATTTAAACAGGCTCTTATTTCGAACCACGTTTTTTAAGTGGACAGCTGCATAACCGTTGGCAGTAAAGAGGCTTCCCTAGGGCGAAATGCTGTCGGGCAGTGGGAGATTGATGTGCTCGGCTTTATAAAACGTACATTGGTTTGATGTGGTATCAGTTCCATAAAAGGCTACGTGTAACAGATGTTTGGGGGCGGCATCGTATGCGCCTACTAGCCGTTGGATTAAATGGTCGCATTGGATAATAAGAAAATTGGGTGATTGCTGTGCCATCACCAGAAAGCATTTATAATGCCATTCTCATAAAAGAGTAAATCGGTTTCATCAGATTTGGAATTTATTTGTTCAAGGTTATTGTATGGCGGCAAATGTATGAAAAAACGGATATACAAAAACTTCCACCTACGTTTATGAACGTAAATAGAAGCTTTTGTACAATATTTGTATGTAGTTGTTGTTAACTGTTCATACTCATCAAGAATTCGTCGTTGTCTTTGGTCTTCTCCAGACGGTCTTTTACGAAGTCCATGGCTTCTATCGGATTCATGTCGGCAAGGTATTTGCGGAGAATCCACATGCGGTCCAGTGTCTGCTTGTCTTGCAGCAGGTCATCGCGGCGAGTGCTGGAGGCAACGATGTTGACAGCCGGGAAGATACGCTTGTTGGACAAGTTGCGGTCGAGCTGCAACTCCATATTACCCGTACCCTTGAATTCTTCGAAGATAACCTCGTCCATCTTTGAGCCAGTGTCAATCAAGGCAGTGGCAAGGATGGTCAGTGAACCGCCGCCCTCGATGTTACGTGCTGCACCGAAGAAGCGTTTGGGCTTATGTAATGCGTTGGCATCCACACCACCGGAAAGCACTTTGCCGGAAGCCGGGGATACGGTGTTGTAGGCACGTGCCAGGCGGGTGATGGAGTCGAGGAAGATGACAACATCGTGTCCGCATTCCACCATGCGTTTTGCTTTTTCAAGGACGATGCCGGCAATCTTCACGTGGCGTTCTGCCGGTTCGTCGAAGGTAGAGGCGATTACTTCCGCATTGACGGTACGCGCCATGTCGGTAACTTCCTCCGGGCGTTCGTCGATGAGCAGCATAATCATGTAGACTTCCGGATGATTGGCGGCAATGGCGTTGGCTATGTCTTTCATCAAGATGGTCTTACCGGTTTTGGGCTGTGCCACAATCAAGGCACGCTGACCTTTGCCGATGGGGGCAAACAAGTCTACGACACGGGCCGACATAGAGTCGGAGTATCCGCCTTTGCAAAGCTTGAACTTCTCGTCCGGGAAGAGGGGAGTGAGGTGCTCGAACGGTACGCGGTCGCGTACGAAAGCCGGGTCACGTCCGTTTATTTTGGATACTTTTACCAGCGGGAAGTACTTTTCGCCTTCTTTCGGGGGACGGATTACGCCTTCTACCACATCACCGGTTTTCAGGCCGAACAATTTGATTTGTGATTGTGATACGTAAATATCGTCCGGTGAGGACAAATAGTTGTAATCGGAGGAACGGAGGAAGCCGTAGCCATCCTGCATGATTTCCAGTACACCGGTTCCGGTGAGGATGTCATCGAATTCGTACGTCTTCTCGCGTTCTATTACGGGTTTGCGTTCCGGAGCGGCGGGATAGTTCTCTCCGTTGTTATACGGTTGTGCAGGGCGCTGCTGCACGGGGCGCTGTTGGTTATAGCCACCGTTGCGGTTGTTATTGTTGTTGTTATTGTATGGGTTGTTGTTGTCGCGGGCGCGGAGGCGCGGGCGTTGTGGCTGTTGCGGTTCGGCTGGGGCAGCGGCAGGAGTGGGAGTGGCGGGAGTTTCCGCTTTGGTCGCTTCGAATTTGCCGATAAGTTCGGATGGCAATTCTATTTTTTCCGTAGGGAGGTCTTCAATGGGGATGAAGTCATCTGCCGCTTCGGCCAGGATAGGGCTTTCGTCCGGTACGATATTCTTTTCTGCTTTGGCTTCTGCCTGAGGTTCTGTTTTCGGAGCTTTAGCCTCGAAGTTCAATTCCGGTTCGGCAACCTTCGGGGTTTCCGTTACTTGGGGTGCAGCAGTCTCTTCCTTTACCTTGCGGGGGCGTCCCGGTTTGCGTTTGGGTACGGCGGCTTCTTTGGCTGGCGCCGGCGTTGCAGCTTCTATGGTCGGTTCTTGGGGTGCTTCCACAGTTTTGGGTTGTTCTTTCGCAGCCGGTGCTTCCTCTGTTTTGGCTTTGGTGAGGTCTCCGTTTTTATTGGCTGAGAACACTTTGTCGGCACCTTCCTTTTTTACGGTCTTTACAGTGACGCGCGAGCGTTTTTGCTTTTCCCCTTTACGCTCTTCCTTCAGCTTGTCGGCGGCAACTTTCTTGGTAGCGCCTGCGATAGCTTGTTCGTCAAGTATCTTGTAAACAAGTTCTTCTTTTTTGAGTGAGTCTGTTTTTTTTATACCCAGTTCTTGGGCAATAGTTTGTAGTTCCGACAAATTTTTGTCGTTCAGTTGAATGATGTTATACATACAGTATATATGTGAATGGTTTAAAATTTACTTTTATTGAAAGGCATAAGTGCACAGTTGCAATTATTGTAGGAAGCAACTTGGGCAAGTTTACCTTGTGATATATGATTTATATGGGATATTTATTATTGAACCGGAAATCTGATAAACAATTCTTGCCACAGCAAGAAGTCGCAGAATGTTTCAACGGTGCAAAGGTAATAAATATTTTTGGTTTCATAAACAAATCATCTTTTTTTTAAATTTAAAACTTTATCTTTGCTGTATTAACAACAACATGAAGGATTGGTTTATGAATATAGATGAAGTACAGTTGATAACTTTTTCACCTACTTGTACCTCTAAACAAGTGGGAGAGGCAATTGTTCACGGAACGGGAATTTCGTCTGTCTCCAAAGTGGACCTCACCTTGGAGGCGGCGGGTAAAAGGGAGGTACCTTCCCATGCTTTGGCGGTCATCACGGTGCCCGTATATGGCGGCCATGTGGCTCCTTTGGCATTGGAGCGGATGAAGGAGCTTCATGCTGACGGTGCACCTGCCGTGGTTGTGGTGGTGTACGGCAACCGGGCCTATGAGAAGGCTTTGGTGGAATTGGATGCTTTTGTCACGAAGTTGGGCTTCAAGGTAATTGCAGGTGCTACGTTTGTAGGAGAGCACTCTTATAGCAGTGAGAAATATCCGGTGGCAGCCGGACGTCCGGATGCGGACGACTTGGAGTATGCAAAGCTTTTTGGTGAAAAAATACGTGCTAAAATTGCGGCGGCCGAAGATATGGAGAAACTGTATGGGGTGGATGTGACCCGTATCCAGCGTCCGCGCCAGCCTTTCTTCCCGTTGCTCCGCTTTTTGCGCAGAGTCGTCAAGTTGCGTAAGAGTGGGGTGCCTATGCCCCGTACTCCGCAAGTGGATGCGGAACGTTGTACGCATTGCGGATATTGCGTGAAGCATTGTCCTGCAGGAGCCATTATAAAAGGAGACGAGTGCAATACGGTTGCAGAGAAATGCATCAAATGTTGTGCTTGTGTGAAAGGCTGTCCGCAGAAGGCGCGCACGTATGACACGCCGTTTGCCGTATTGCTTTCCGATTGCTTCAAGAAACAGAAGGAGGACAGAATTATTCTGTGATGGCTACTGGTCGATGGTTGATACGACCAGCACTTTCCGGGTTTTTTCGTCTATTCTGAAACGGTTGTCCACCCGTTCTCCCACCAGCCAGATGATGTCATCTCCGCAGCAAAGCACCCATTGCCGTTCTTTGCGCAGAAGGGAGAACTTGCGGTCGGTCAGGTAGTCGCTTACCTTCTTCCGGCCTTTCATGCCGAAGGGCACGAAGCTGTCTCCCTGCCTGCAAAGGCGTAGCGAGAGGGGATGCTGGAGTTTGTCGGCATCAAAGCAGGCGGTGGCTTTGTTGCGTGGAATCATGAAATCCGGTGTATAGGGATGTTCTTTTATTTCCAATAAGGGCTTTACGGCTTCTTGTACGGGCTCTATCAACAACGAGCCGCGGTCTTTGATGACACGCCAGCCGGGGGTGGCAAAGACTTTGCCGGGCTGTCCGTCCAATGTCCGGCAGATGTCCCTTACTTGTGCGGCGTTGAACCCGAGCGGATGCAGGATCTCAAATAAGACCGTTTCCGATGCCGTTTCTTGCTTCAGGGCGTTGATACTTATGCCTTCCGATGTCTTGACCCGCAGTTTGGCTTCTTCTATACCTATATTATATATAGAGGCCGCATCGTCCAGATGCTCTGCCGTTTTGAGGATGCTTTCCTTGACGGAGGGGTTTATCTCCTGCATCATGGGAAGCAGGTTCAAGCGTATTTTGTTGCGGGTATATTCGTCCTGCAGATTGGTGCTGTCCGTCACGTAGGATTGCCCGATACTTTCCAGATAACCGACGATTTCCTTTCTGTCCAGGCAGAGCAAGGGGCGGACTATATGTCCGTTTCGGGGGCGTATGCCCCGCAACCCGTTGATGCCGGTGCCGCGAATCAGATTGAGCAGCAATGTCTCCACACTGTCATCCTGATGGTGGGCGACGGCAATGACGGCTGCACTGCATGCTTCCCTTGTTTTTTCGAACCACGCGTAGCGCAATTCCCTTGCAGCCATTTCGATGGAGATATGCCGTTCCTTTGCTTCCTGCTCCGTGTTGAAGTGGACGGTGTGCAGCGTCACCCGGTGCTCCAGGCAGAGCTGGCGTACAAAGTGCTCGTCGCGGTCGGATTCCGCTCCGCGCAGATGGAAGTTGCAATGGGCGGCTTCGCATGTGTATCCCAGGCTGAGGAGCAGGCGCAGCAACGCCACGGAGTCCGCCCCGCCGCTCAGTGCCACAAGTATCTTGTCGTCCAGCGAGAAGAGCTTGTGGTGCTCGATGTATTGTACTACCTTCTGCATATTCAACTATAGAGTGGTGCAAAGATAGTGCAAACGATTTTTATTGCCATATCTGCAAGTATCTATTTTCAGAATCTCTATCGGCTAAGGTCGTATTTGCTAAAAGCTAATCTTACCACAGCTGTGTTTTATGCATACCACACCTTTGTTCTTTTCTTACCACAGCTGTGGTAAGAAAAGAACAAAGGTGTGGTGAAGTTACGATTTAGTATCTCTGGAAGTAGTGTTTTGCCTTCTGGGCATTATTGTTTAGTGTCTCTTATTTAAAAACATTCTAAATTATTTGTGCCTTGCGGACATAAGTATTATCTTTGCCCCCAAAATAGAAAAGAAAGGCAGAAAGACTATGCGTTTGTCCGAATTGAATACCGGTGAAAAAGGTGTAATCGTAAAAGTGCTGGGACACGGTGGTTTCCGCAAACGGATTGTGGAAATGGGATTTATTAAAGGTAAAACAGTGGAGGTCTTGCTGAATGCCCCACTACGCGACCCTATCAAATACAAAGTAATGGGATATGAGATTTCTCTTCGTCGGCAGGAGGCTGAGATGATAGAGATTATCAGTGAGCAGGAAGCTAAGGAGCAGGCTGTGCAGCCCGATTACCACGAGGGGTTGGGCGAAAACATGCATCTGGGCGAAGATGAGCTGAAGCAACTGGCCCTCGGCAAACGCCGCACCATAAATGTGGCTTTGGTGGGAAATCCCAACTGTGGTAAAACTTCTCTTTTCAACATCGCTTCCGGTTCGCACGAGCATGTGGGCAATTACAGTGGCGTTACGGTAGATGCCAAGGAGGGGTATTTTGACTTCCAGGGCTACCATTTCCGTATTGTCGACCTTCCCGGAACCTATTCCCTCTCGGCCTACTCCCCTGAAGAAATCTATGTCCGCCGGCACATCATCAATGAAACGCCGGATATCATTATCAATGTTGTGGACTCTTCCAACCTGGAACGCAATCTCTATCTCACCACCCAGCTGATTGACATGAACGTGCGCATGGTGATTGCACTGAACATGTACGATGAGCTGGAAGCCAGTGGAAACACGCTGGACTATGTAAAGCTCAGCCAGTTGTTCGGAGTTCCGATGTTGCCTACGGTCAGCCGTAGCGGAAAAGGCATTGAACAGCTGTTCCATGTGATTATCAATATTTACGAAGGCGGCGACTTCCTCGACCATAAGGGCAGGATGCGCAGCGAGATATTGAGTGACCTTCGCAGCTGGCATCAGGAGTATGTTCCCGACCATGACTTCGGCAGCCATAAAGAAGAGATAGAACAGCCGCGTGGCTTCTACCGTCATATCCATATCAATCACGGTCCCGAGCTGGAACGTAGCATTGAGGAGGTGAAGCGCGTCATCAGCGTCAATGAGAACATCCGCCACAAATATTCCACGCGTTTCCTTGCCATCAAGTTGCTGGAGAACGACGAAGACTTGAAAAAGATTGTGGAGGAGTTGCCCAATGGAAAGGAGATTCTTGCTGTCCGCGACCGGGAAGAGGCACGGATTGCCGAGGTGGTGAACGAGGAGAGCGAGCAGGCCATCACCGATGCCAAGTATGGTTTTATAGCCGGTGCCCTGCGCGAGACCTATGTGGACAATCATCAGGATACGTCGCGCACTACTCAAATCATAGACTCAATCGTTACTCACCGTGTATGGGGTTATCCCATTTTCTTCCTTTTCCTTTATCTGATGTTCGAAGGCACCTTTGTGCTGGGCGACTATCCTATGCAGGGGATTGAATGGCTGGTAGGCGAATTGGGCGACCTGATACGCAACAAAATGTCCGAAGGACCGCTGAAGGACCTTCTGGTGGATGGTATTATCGGAGGTGTGGGCGGTGTCATTGTTTTCCTGCCGAATATTCTGTTGCTCTATTTCTTTATTTCCTTGATGGAAGACTCGGGCTATATGGCACGTGCCGCTTTCATTATGGATAAGATTATGCATAAAATGGGGCTGCATGGAAAGTCTTTCATTCCGCTGATTATGGGCTTTGGGTGTAATGTGCCCGCCATTATGGCTTCGCGTACCATTGAGAACCGCAAGAGCCGTCTGGTGACGATGCTCATCAATCCGCTGATGTCGTGCAGCGCCCGTCTACCCATCTATTTATTGCTGGTAGGCGCCTTCTTTCCGAACAATGCGAGCTTTGTGCTGTTAGTAATCTATGCCATCGGCATTCTGTTGGCAGTGGTCATGGCACGTCTTTTCTGCCGCTTTCTGGTGAAAGGAGACGATACGCCGTTTGTCATGGAGCTGCCGCCTTATCGTATGCCGACGTCCAAGGCCATCTTCCGCCATACGTGGGAGAAGGGGGCGCAGTATCTCCGCAAGATGGGAGGCATCATTATGGTGGCATCCATCGTTATCTGGGCATTGGGATATTATCCCAACCACGATGAATATGAAAGTGTGACGGAACAGCAGGAGAATTCCTACATCGGCCGGATTGGTAAAGCCATGGAACCGGTCATCGAACCGTTGGGATTCGACTGGAAGCTGGGCATCGGCATCCTTTCCGGCGTGGGCGCCAAGGAGCTGGTGGTAAGCACGCTCGGAGTGCTTTATGCCGACGATGCCGAGGCAGATGCCGTAAGCTTGGGTGAACGCATTCCGATAACGCCCCTGGTGGCTTTCGGTTACATGGTGTTTGTGCTGATTTATTTTCCGTGCATCGCCACGTTGGCAGCCATTAAAGGGGAGTCGGGCAGTTGGAAGTGGGCCGTGTTTGCGGGGCTTTATACTACTGCGCTGGCCTGGCTGATGTCTTTTGCAATTTATCAGATAGGAGGTCTGTTTTTATGATGAATAGTTGGCAGGAGTGGGTAGTAGCCTTATTGTTGTTGCTCTGCGCTGTGCGGATTGGCATGAGTATTTATTCTTTTTTTCATCGGGTCAAAGAAAATGGTAATCCGTGTGATAGCTGTGCAAGTGGCTGTGAACTAAAGAATTTATATGATAAGAAGCGTGCGGAGTGCAGTGGAGTGACGAAAAAAAAGAAGAAAAGTTGTTGCGGATAGTTGGTAGTTTCAAAAAAAGTGCTACCTTTGCATCCGCAAACGAGAAATAAAGAGTTCTTGTAAGAACCGGTACCTTGGATGAGTGGCTTAGTCAGCGGTCTGCAAAACCGTGTACGGCAGTTCGAATCTGCCAGGTACCTCGAAGAATAAAACTCCGAAACTGCTTTTTAAAAGTGTTTCGGAGTTTTTTGTTATAGGGAATTGTTTGCCCATTCTATAAAATATCATTCGCTGAATAGTTACAGCTTACTTATTAAAGATTGAATAAAATGAAAAAAGTTGGATTTCTGATTTTCTGTCTGTTTGCTATGTGCAGCATGGCAGGCAAGGCGCAGGATGTAGTGGCGGACAGTACCGGCTACATCGTTAAGGTAGGGGAGATGGCTCCAGATTTTACAGTGAAGCTGACGGATGGGAAAAGCATTACCCTTTCGGAACTTCGTGGGAAGGTGGTCATGTTGCAGTTTACCGCAAGCTGGTGTGGAGTGTGCCGTAAGGAGATGCCTTTCATTGAGAAGGATATATGGCTGAAGCATAAGTCGAATCCGGATTTTATGCTGATTGGCATCGACCGTGACGAGCCGTTGGAGAAAGTGATTGCTTTTGGTAAGTCAACCGGAGTGACCTATCCTTTGGGTCTGGACCCGGGAGCGGATATATTTGCGAAGTATGCGCTCCGCAAGGCAGGTATCACACGCAATGTCCTGATTGATAAGGAAGGGCGTATTGTGAAGCTGACACGTCTGTATAACCCTGAAGAATTTGCTTCTCTGGTGAAGGAGATTGACGGAATGCTTTCTGAATAGTAGGAATAGGCAAGATATAAAAAAGGAAGTGCCCCCTAAAAGTTTTTGTCTAACTTTTAGGGGGCACTTCACTTTTATGCTTGTCGGGATAGTTTGGCAAGATAGTCATAATGTGTACCCTCTTTCACCAGCTCTGCTTTGAAGCCATTTTCTGCGGCATAGAAGCTCAAGGTTTGGAAGTCGATGTAGAGCCAGTCAAAGGAGTCGCCTTTGACATTCTTGTATTGCATCTGGAAGTCTACCTCTCCGTAGTAATTACCGGCAAGGTCGATAACAATACTGCCATCTTCCTCTTCGAACAGATAGCTCAGGTTGCTGGAATCCATTAAAACACAGCCTCCAGGCCGGAGCAGCAGCTTCATCTTCCGGAAAAAATCAGGCAGATTCTCCAACTTTCCGATAATGCCGGAACCGTTCATCAGCATCAGGATAGTGTCGTATTCATCGGCAAACTGTTCATTGAACAGATTGGTTTGTGACACGCTACGCACACCTCGCTGCTTCATCACTTCCACGGAAAGCGGGGAAATGTCGATGGCATGGACTTCTTTTCCGGCTTCTTGCAGGGCAAGGCTATGGCAACCGCTGCCGGCACCCACATCCAGAATCTTTCCGGTCGCCATTTGCAGAGCAGTACGCTCCAGCAAGGGCATTTGCTTTTCTGTGCGGAATAGCTCTTCGACGGGAATTTCGTCCTCATCGAATTGTGAAGAGAACACGCGTAGGCGGTCGGCTTTATGCCGTTTGAAGTAATCGGCTATGGCTGCGCCCATCGGGTCCTTGTCGGCAGGCAATAAGGCTGTATTTATCATTTCTTATGTCTGTTAGCGCGTTTGCGGCGGATTTCTGCTTTCATTTTGGCTGAGGCGGAACCGTGTTGCCCGGTAATGTAGGTTTTCTTCTTGGCTTTGGTCTTTATCTTGTTTTCTTCTTTAGGTTTGTCCTTTTTGCCTTTGAAGACAATACCACCCATCATCGCTTCTTCTATACTCATATATTTCGTTGTTTTAGTGATGTAAAATATCATTTCTCCGGCAGTACCTCAATCCAATAGTCATCCGGGTCATTGATAAAGTACAGTCCCATTGCTGTGTTTTCGAAACATACCCATCCGTTTTCCTTATGGTATTGGCGTATGGCGTCGTAATTGCCGGATACGCGGAAGCAGAGGTGACTCTCGTTCTCTCCTAATTCGTAGGCTTGTGGGTGCTCCTTCAAGCAGGTCAGTTCCAGCAGAAAGCCGGTACTGCCGTCGGTCAGATAGACCAGGGTGAAAGAGCCGTCGGACGACTCTTTCCTATGATGTTCTTTCAGCCCCAGTGCCTTTTCGTAGAATGCGATGCTACGTTCCAGGTTGGTGACATTGATATTAAAATGGTCGAATTTACTTTTTATTTCCATTTGTTTATTTCTGATTTGATTATTTACAATTTGCAGTCTGCGTGTGCGGTCATTTGACCATTGCTTTCAGAATTTCGCCTACATACGTGCGTGGCATACCTTCCATCGTTGCCGGTGAAGGCAGTTTCTTACATTCCAGAATGACCGTAGGCTCTGTCTGTCCCGTAGGATAGAAACGGATGGTATAGCTTTCTGCTTTTTCCATTTGTTCATACGGCTGGTCGGGCGACAGTATGCTGAATACAACTGGTTTGCCGTTGACTTTGCCCAAAGAACCTCCGGAGTTTGCTGTCATCATGGTCATGTTGAAAGGCTCTTGGCCGATGACGATAACTAATTTGCCTGCTCCGGTCTGGATGGCATCGGCTGACAATTGCTCGGGGGCTATGGTCTTGTATTCTTGCTGCCGGCTCTTTTGGGCAGGAACCAGTGCGGCAGGTTTCTTGACTTGGGGCACTTCGATGACTTGGGCATCTTTCACGACGCCTTCGGATGCCTTTTCAGCAACCTGGGCGGGTTCCACGGTAACTTGTTTCTTCGGGGTGATTACCGTCGGACCAGAATTGACGACAGCCTTCACCTCTTTCTTTTCTTCTACCGGAGCTTTGGCAGTGGTGGCGCTCAATGCTTCTGCTGCTCCCAGGCAAAGGTCATCAACGAAGTCTACAGTTTTTCTGCGCCACTTGGCAAGTCCGCGTACCAGTTTGTTTTTTGTCTTGTTCAAGGCATATTTGTCTACAATCCACTCCTCGGCGGTATATTTTTCTTTTCCTTCGCGGTAGTTAAACCGTATCTTCTCTACTTCGAGCACGCTCTTTTCGGGTTGGCAGGTCACAGTCAGCTGGTAAAGGATTTTGGTACGGTCTAATGACAGAGCCGTAGAACTGAATACAATCCATTCATCCCCGATACCTACAATTTGTCCTTTCTCTTTGTCTGAGAATACTACACGGCTGGTATTTTCATTCTCTTTCAGACGGGCATCCATCCAGCCGAGCAGACGTTCGTAGATTTCATCCTGAGACATGCCGGGGATGCTGAACTCTTTGGTGAATACCACTTTGCCGTCCACCTCGGGAACAGCACCGGCCAGATATTTACTGTCGTCCTTATCCTGCGCCTGCAGCATGGCCGGCAAACAAAGGCAAAACAGTGTAAAAAGAAGTTGTGTCAAATTTTTCATAATAGTATGTGTTTTAATTATTAATTTACGAATTATGGGCTACAAGTTGGGGAGTTCGAAACTTTCACCACGGTGTGCAATGCTCAGAAAGCGGCATCCCTTGCTCTCGGCAAACTGCCGGAAGGCGTTGCCTCCCTGATAATCTTCGCTGAAGTGCATCGGTACAAATATAGTGATTTTTATTCGTTCCACGAATTGTTCTGCTCCACGCATATAATCTTTTCCGATACGGCTGTCCACCGGAAACATGGCTACATCTATGGCAGGTACAGTTTGCAGCAGATTTTTCACTTCGGCCAGAAAGTCACCTTCGGCTTTGCGTATTTCCTGCGGAGTAGATTCCTCGCTCCAGTGCCAGTTGTTCAGGTCACCGGCATGAAACAGCCGCCTTCCCTGCAAATTTATCAGGAAGGAAATACCCACATCGGTAGAACCGAAGGCTTGGATACGGATATGTTCGTCTTCGTAGGTGTCGCCCTTATTGATGTAGGTGGCATCTTCTGCTGAGGCGCGGCGGTGCTTTAGGATGTCTTTGGAGAATATGTAGCGGATGTCGGGTCGTAGCTTTTTCCATGAAAGAACTTCGCGATTGAAGTGGTCGGGATGGAAATGTGAGCATAGTACGTAGAGTACGCCCGGCTTTTCCAAAAGGTAGTCGTGCACGATACCTTTATTGAAAACCTCTTCCGAGGAATCTTTATAGTAATCGATAATGACCGTCACTCCGTCCGCTTCAATCGCGAAGCCGCTATGGTAGATGTAATCAAGTTTCATTTACGGATTGAATTATAGCGCAATATTACAAAAAACGCTACACAAACTTCCGGTTTAAGCTGTTATTTTATGCAAAAGCACGCTACATCAGTACTTCTATGAAGAGAATGTGAGTGTCTTTCAATCTTTCCAGTTCAAAACTGCTGGTCTCGTATACTCCCATTCCGTCACGACATGAGAGTATTGCGCCGTCCGCTTTGCCTTTATCTTCCATTACGAAAATGTATACACCGGGATGCAATCAGTGCATGTGGTAGTCAATCTTCTATATAAAGACAATTGTTTTCATTTGTTTCATTAGAAACTATTTGATGTTTCAATGAAAGTATTATATTAGGATAATTTTATGCACAAAATGCTTTTTTATGTGCAATATTGTTGTACCTTTGCGCCCGAAAACAATTAAAAAAGATTTAGATGAGAAAATTTTCGTTGATTAGCATTGCGATGTTAATCGTTTCAATTCCAACTTTTGCAGGTGGTATCCTGACAAATACAAATCAGCATGTATCTTTTCTTAGAATGTTAGCTCGTGGTGCTTCCATTGATATTGACGGTGTATATTCTAATCCGGCTGGTTTGGCTTTTTTGCCGAAAGATGGTCTTTATTTGTCTTTGAATGGGCAAAGTGCTTATCAGACCCGTAACATAAAGGCAACATTTCCTTTGTTTATTGAAGATGGGAATACACGTTATTATAAAGGAAAAGCTTCTGCTCCTTTCATTCCTAGTTTTCAAGGTGCATATAAGAAAGGAGACTGGACTATTTCCGGTAGCTTTGCTGTTGTAGGTGGTGGCGGTAAGGCGTCGTTTGATGACGGTTTGGGTATGTTCGATTCAATGGTGATGGGACAAGTCCATACTATTTCAGGTGGTCAAATCACTCCCAATATGTATTCTATCAATAGTGCAATGGACGGAAGTCAGTTTATTTATGGTGTGCAATTGGGCTTGTCGTATCAAGTTAATGATTGGTTAGGTGTGTTTGCCGGTGGACGTATGAATTATTTTACCGGCGGGTATGAAGGATTTCTGACTGCAACAGCACACAGCAATATTCCTACTTATGGTGGCATGGAGTTGGTTGGTATCGATTTAGACTGCGACCAGACTGGCTGGGGATTGACCCCTATCTTGGGAGCTGATGTGAAGTTGGGCAAATGGAATATTGGGTTGAAGTACGAGTTTATGACAAGTCTTAATCTCGAAAATAAAACTAAAAAAGCTGAGGTGCGTGCAATGGGAACTGCTATGGGAGATGAAGGGAATCCTTTGGTTGACTATAAGGATGGTGTGAATACTCCGAGTGATATCCCTGCCTTATTGACTGCAGCCGTTGGTTATGAATTCCTTCCCACGCTTCGTGCAACGCTGGAATATCACCATTTTTTTGATAAAGCGGCAGGCATGGCCAATGATAAGCAGAAAGCCTTGAAGCATGGCACACATGAAATTTTGGTTGGTGCAGAATGGGATATAGCTAAACAGTTGACCATTAGTGGCGGTTATCAACGTACAGATTATGGTTTGGCTGATGGTTTTCAGAGTGATATAAGTTTTTCGTGTGACTCTTATTCACTGGGGTTTGGTGCTGCCATCAAAATGACAAAGCATTTGACTATGAATATAGCCTATTTCTGGACAAACTATGATGATTATACAAAGAGAATAAGTGAAACCACCAAGAATGTTTATAGCCGTACTAACAAAGTGTTTGGTCTGGGTGTTGACTATAAGTTCTGATTTCGCAATCTTATCTTTATATATTAAGAAGGAGGGTGTCAAAACCCTCTTTTTAACAAAATCACCCTTGCTACAGATATCTGTGACAGGGGTGATTTTCATATTTTTGGTGTTTTGACACATCCCCTTTCTGTTTGTTGAACGATTGAAGTTGGCGCGCCAGCCACGCAGATATTCAGCGCCTATCTGCATGTTCGGGGGCTTATTTCAGAATACATTGGCTACGAAATACTGTCTGTAATGATAGGTACTTGGCAGGTTGTTGGGATAACCGTCTCACACCTTACAACACCATTCTTGCCCTTTTCTAAGAGGGACAATTTCGGCGTGTCCGCTGAATAGTTACGCTGTTTGCCATTACTTGGAATAGAAAAAGGACTTTCGTTTTACTTGAATTTTGGTTAAAATATATGTTGTTTGTTCGTTTGCAAAACTTGTTGTACCTTTGCAGCCGGATTAAATAAGTATGATGCCGTGAATAGCGGTCGTGTATTCTAGAACACCACGTAAAAAACAGGAGTATGAAACAAAAAGTATCTGTACCTTTTATGTTGCTGGGCATTCTGTTCAATGTATGCCTGATTGCAGCCAATCTTCTTGAGACTAAAGTTATCCAGGTTTTTGGTATTACCGTAACAGCCGGATTGCTGGTCTTCCCGATTTCTTATATTATCAACGATTGCATAGCCGAGGTTTGGGGCTTTCGTAAAGCCCGCCTGATTATCTGGAGCGGTTTTGCCATGAACTTTTTTGTGGTAATGCTGGGACTGATAGCCGTGGCGTTGCCTGCCGCCCCTTTCTGGGATGGTGCCGCGCATTTCAATTTCGTCTTTGGAATGGCGCCCCGTATTGTCATAGCCAGTCTGATGGCATTCTTGGTAGGTTCTTTTCTGAATGCCTACGTAATGAGCCGCATGAAACTGGCAAGCAACGGGCGTAATTTCTCGGCACGTGCCATTTGGTCGACGGTGGTTGGTGAGACGGCAGATTCGTTGATTTTCTTTCCGGTGGCATTCGGAGGAATCATTGCATGGCGGGAGTTGCTGGTGATGATGTGTATCCAGATTCTGCTGAAGTCCATGTACGAGGTATTGATACTGCCTGTGACTATCCGTGTGGTAAAAGCTATTAAGCGGATAGACGGTAGTGATGTCTATGATGAAGGCATCTCCTATAAAGTATGGAAAATAGGCGATATTTAAAGCCTCTTACCCGTAGCGAGGGGAAAATCAGTTATTATGTCAAACAAATAATTAGCAATGCCCTCTCTGTTTCCCTCCCTACGGGGGAGGGCAAGGGGAGAGGCTTTTAACAAGATGAATAGGGACACAGCTTTGGTGGTATTCAGTGGCGGGCAAGACTCGACCACTTGCCTCTTTTGGGCAAAACGTGAATTTAAGAAAGTGTATGCGCTGAGTTTTCTGTATGGACAGAAACATCAGAAGGAAGTGGACTTGGCGAGGGCCATTGCCCGTAAGGCAGGTGTGGAGTTCGAAGTAATGGATGTTTCCTTTATCGGCCGGCTGGGACATAACTCATTGACAGATGCCGGCATGGAGATGGACCAGGAGAAGCCGGCAGACAGCTTTCCGAATACTTTTGTGCCGGGACGCAATCTGTTTTTCCTGAGTATAGCCGCCGTCTACGCCCGCGAGCGGGGGATTAATCATATTGTGACGGGGGTGTCGCAGACCGATTTCAGCGGTTATCCCGATTGCCGGGATGCTTTCATCAAGTCGCTTAACGTGACGCTGAACCTGGCTATGGACGAGCAATTCGTACTGCACACACCACTGATGTGGATTGACAAAGCGGAGACCTGGGCGCTGGCAGACGAGCTTGGAGTGCTTGAACTTATACGTCACGAAACGCTGACTTGCTATAATGGTATCCCGGGAGATGGTTGTGGACACTGCCCGGCATGCACGTTGCGCAGAGAAGGATTGGAAAAGTTTTTGGCTTCTACTAAATGAGGCACACTTGTATCACTAAAAATATATGGCTATGACAGAATTGAAAGACCAACTCTCCCTTTTAGGGAGAAAGACAGAATACCGTCAGGACTATGCCCCTGAAGTATTGGAGGCATTTGATAACAAGCATCCCGGCAATGATTACTGGGTACGTTTCAATTGCCCTGAATTTACCAGCCTCTGTCCCATTACGGGGCAACCGGACTTTGCGGAAATCCGTATTTGCTATATCCCTGATGTCAAGATGGTAGAGAGCAAGAGTTTGAAACTCTACTTGTTCAGCTTCCGCAATCATGGTGCCTTCCACGAGGATTGCGTGAATATCATAATGAAAGACCTCATTCATCTGATGAATCCTAAGTATATCGAGGTGACAGGTATCTTTACCCCGCGTGGCGGCATCTCTATCTACCCGTATGCCAATTACGGACGTCCCGGCACAAAGTTCGAGCAGATGGCGGAGCATCGTTTGATGAACCGTGAATAGGATGCTGTATCTGATGGCTCCTATAAATAGAAGGGGGCTGTTAGGATAGGTAATTTTTGCATCACTATATTCTATATCCTTGTCTACTGACCTTTAGTTTCTTGTTTGCTAATTTTTATTCGTCCGACAGTTGTTGCATTATCGTCCAACAGTTGTCGGACGATAATTAAACAGCCGTCGGACGATAATGTAACGGTTGTCGGACGAATAGTTTTTAGTAAATGAAAAGTTAGTCTGTCTTTATTCATCGGCTAATATAAGGCTTCTCTATCATCAGTTTTGCTACATCTTTATTTTCTCTTTTACGATTATCCGCATAAATGCCGCTGACGAATAAGAAACTGTTTTGATTTTATTATTTAAGAGATTTCCTCAGCACCTTCCGAGCTTGTTTTCGGTTTTTTTTATCTGTTTTATTATTAATAATACCTATCAATAGTGATTGCGCGGTATGATATATACGATGAAAACTCTCCATACAATTACCTACAATAAGCGATTGCACAGTTGGCTGTTAATAATGACCTTTGCAGCGATTTATTAACAACATATAATCATTGTAAAATTGAAAGCATATACACTTAAATTCTCTCTGTTGTTTCTTCTTCTGTCGGTTTCTCTGTCTGCACGTTCGCAGAGGGGAGGAGGGATGATTTCGGGTAGAATCATTTCTACGGAAAAAGAAACGGTGGATTTTGCGACTGTTTATCTGAAAGGGACAAGTTATGGAGGAATCACGAATCAGGAAGGCCTCTATCATATCAAGGCGCCTGCCGGCGACTATACGCTGGTGGTGTCTGCCGTAGGTTATACAAAGGTGGAAAAGAAGGTGAAGCTGGTCAATGATGAGCGGATGAAGCTGAATATAACCATCGCTCCCGAAACACAACAGCTGGATGAGGTGACTATCGTTTCTACCGGAGTGAGCCGTATGAAGAGGTCGGCATTCAATGCTGTGGCAGTCGATACGAAGGAACTCCAGAATACCACGAAGAATCTGAGCGATGCCTTGATCAAGGCTCCGGGTATGAAACTCCGTGAGTCGGGTGGGGTAGGTTCGGACATGCAGCTTATGCTGGACGGTTTTAGCGGAAAGCACGTCAAGGTATTCATTGACGGTGTGCCGCAGGAAGGCGTGGGAAGCTCCTTCAGTCTGAACAATATTCCGGTGAGCTTTGCCGACCGTATAGAGGTATACAAGGGTGTGGTTCCCGTAGGCTTCGGAACGGATGCCATTGGCGGTGTCATCAACATCGTTACCAACAAGAAACGTCGGAACTGGTTTCTGGATGCTTCTTATTCTTACGGATCGTTCAATACCCACCGCTCATACATAGACTTCGGACAGACTTTCAAGAACGGTTTCAGCTATGAAATCAATGCCTTTCAGAACTACTCGGACAACGATTATCATGTAGATGCACCGGTAAAGAACTTTGAAACGGGCAGTTTCAACGAGAGTGAAAAGGTGCGTGTGAGGCGTTTCAATGATACTTACCATAACGAAGCCATTGTGGCTAAAGCGGGTATTGTAGACAAAAGTTGGGCAGACCGGCTGATGTTTGGTTTCACCTATTCGCACATGTACAAGGACATACAGACCGGCGTACGCCAGAAGACAGTCTTCGGAGAAAAGCACCGCTTCGGCCATTCACTGATGCCTTCGATGGAATACAGCAAACGCAACTTGATAACCAAGGGGCTGGATATGGTGCTGACAGCCAACTACAATCGCAATGCCACTACGAATGTGGATACTGCCCGCTATGAATACAACTGGCTTGGTGAGAAACATCCGCTGAACAGTCCCGGCGAACAGTCCCGCCAGTATTCCCGTGCCGATAATGACAATTGGAACGGTACATTGACCTTGAATTACCGCATTGCCAGAGTCCACATGCTGACTTTCAATCATGTGCTGAACGCTTTCCGGCGTGATAATACTTCACTGTTGGCGGTGGAAGAACAGACGGATGCCATTGCCAAGCAGACCCGCAAGAATATCTCTGGTTTGTCATACCGCCTGATGCCTTCCGAAAAGTGGAACTTCTCGGCATTCGGCAAATACTACCGCCAGTATGTGGCAGGACCTATGGCCGAGGATGATACCGGTAGTAATTATGTACGCACCAGCCGTACGGTAGACTCTTGGGGATATGGTGCTGCCGGGACCTACTTCATTCTGTCCGGCTTGCAGGCAAAGTTCTCTTACGAAAAAGCTTACCGCCTGCCCACTATCGAAGAGATGTTTGGTGACGAAGATCTGGAGAGTGGAGACATCGGCATCCGTCCCGAGAAAAGTGACAACATCAACTTGAACCTGAGTTATTCCCGGAGTTCTGGAAAACATTCCGTCTACGTGGAAGGCGGTGTGGTATACCGCAATACGAAGGATTATATCCAGCGTAATATTCAGGACTTGAGCGGAGGAAAAGAAGGGGCCACTTATACCAACTACGGCAAGGTGCTGACGAAGGGATACAATGTATCGGCGCGTTATGGCTTCGGACGCTGGTTGAGTGTGGGCGGCAACTTCACGCGAATGAATGTGCGTGACAATGAGAAGTGGCAGATTGGAAGTACGGGAAACTCCGTACAGAATCTTGGCTATGAAGCACGTATTCCCAATGTACCCTATCAGTTTGCCGATTTTGACGTGAACTTCTACTGGCGCGACTTTGGAAAAAAAGAGAATGTGCTCTCCATGACCTACGACAACCAGTACATGCATAGCTTTTCCTACTATTCGCAGGCCGTCGGTAGCAAGAACAATGATTTTATGGTGCCCGACCAGTTCTCCCACAATCTGACATTGAGCTATAGTCTGAAGAACGGCCGTTACAATATCTCGTTTGAATGCCGCAACTTCACGAACGAGGATTTGTACGACAACTTCAGCCTTCAGAAAGCCGGGCGTGCGTTCTATGGCAAGATACGTGTACATTTTGGTGATTAATAAATATAATGGTTTTAATAGGTGTAATTAATAAGAAGAACAAATGAAGAAGAATTATCTTTTGTCCGGCCTCTTTGCAATGGCAATGACCGGAATGGCTTTAATTTCTTGTACAGACACAGACGAACCGGGTTCCGGCTCCGGTTCCGGTTCCGGTTCAAAGGGCAACTATGTGATAGCTGCCACGGCTACAGTTTCAGGTAGCTCCGTTCCTGTCCTGCTGACAGCCGAGTCGCTGGAAAGCGGTGAGATTACTGCTGCTGGTAATGGCCTTGTGAATGAGGGTGCTACTTACTGGGTGTTCTACGGAAACAAATATCTGTATGCCTTGAACTACAATCAGGGAAATGCAGGCACTACCCAGTCGTTCATTATGAATGCAAACGGTGAACTGGAAAAACGTAGCCAGGAGTATAACGTCAATCGTTTCACTACCTACGGCTATTGTGACCAATTTATAATGACAGCTTCTACCGGTGACGGCCCAACGGAGCTGAATGATGCAAATGGGTATACTCCCCAATCTTTTTTGATTTCCTATCTGGATGTCGAGAAACAGACTTATACAAAGAATTCGGTAACAAAAGATACTCCGTTTCTTGCCGAAAATTTCCTTGAAAATGGTGAATACGTGACACTGGCCGGTATAGAACAAGTGGGCAGCAAGGTTTATGCGGCAGCCATTCCCATGGGGCTTAGCCAGTATGGTTGCATGCAGAAGAACGAAGACGGTAGCTACAAGTGGGTGCTTCCCGGTAATGAGGATTTAATAAAGGCAGAATCTGGCGGACAGGGTAGCGGTGCCTATGAAAAGGACGAGTTGCAATGGACTCAGTATCCTAATGAATGCCATATTGCTATCTTTGCTGATTGGACACTGAAGTCTCATAAAGTCATCACTACCGACAAGATAAGCTATGCTGCCGGACGCAACCGTTCACAGTACTACCAGATGAGCTGGCTTGCTGACGACGGCTATGTATATGTATTTTCTCCGAGCTATGCCAAGACCATGGCCGATGCCCGCCAGCAGACTACGTTGCCTGCCGGAGTGGTGCGTATCAATACAAAAACAGAAGAATTTGATGCCGGCTACTACTACAACCTTGAAGAAAAGGCGAATGGACACTCCTTCATGCGCAGTTGGTACATCTCCGGCAGTTATTTCTTGCTGCTGATGTATGATAGAGACATTACGGAGGCGGGTAAGGTCGCCAATCAACTTGCCATTTTCAACGCCTCCACCGGAGCTTTGACTTATGTGAACGGCCTTCCAAGTGATGTTTCCGGATTTGGTAGTACCCCATACATGGAAAATGGCAAAGCATATATGGCAGTCACTACCTCTTCCGGCTATCCTGCCATCTATAAGGTAGACCCAGCCAATGCAACAGCTGCCAGAGGTCTGGTTGTTAATGTAACTCAATTGAACGGTGTAGGTAAACTGGAATAAGCTCCTATGAAGAAAGTTTTTCGTAAGATACATTTATGGCTTTCAGTCCCCTTCGGGCTACTGATTACCCTTATCTGTTTTTCCGGAGCGATGTTGGTATTCGAGACGGAGGTGATGGAGCTTTGTCATCGCGACCTCTACTATGTGGAGAAAGTCGGGACGGCACCGCTTCCCATGGACAAGGTGGCCGAAAAAGTAGCTGCTACTCTGCCGGATAGTGTTTCTGTGACGGGTGTCACTGCTTCATCTGCTCCGGAGCGTGCCTGGCAAGTGAATCTTTCCAAACCCCGTCGTGCCTCTGTCTATGTAGACCAATATACGGGTAAGATAAAGGGAAAGTATGAGCGTGCACCGTTTTTCATGACCATGTTCCGCCTGCATCGCTGGTTGTTGGACAGCATGAAGCCCAATGGAGGCATCTTCTGGGGGAAAATGATTGTGGGCACTGCCACGCTGATGTTTGTCTTTGTCCTGATATCGGGCATTGTCATCTGGTGGCCTCGTACAAAAAAGGCTTTGAAGAACAGTTTGAAGATTGTTGCCGGTAAGGGGTGGCGTCGGTTCTGGTACGACTTGCATGTGGCAGGTGGTATGTACACGCTGGCTTTTCTGTTGGTAATGGCGCTTACGGGACTAACATGGTCTTTCTCCTGGTATCGCATCGGTTTCTACAAAGTTTTCGGAGTGGAAACCACACAAGGAGATGGAGGACATGGTGCTCTGGCACAAACTGCAGCCCAGGGAGGAGAACGGGCTCAAGGTCGGTCTGGTGGCAGACGGGGAGGTGAGAATCGTGAAAGAAATTCTTTTTCTCCTTTTGCAAGCTGGCAGAAGGTTTACAAAGAACTGAAGGAGCTCAATCCTGATTATAAACAGATAACCGTATCCAAAGGCTCTGCTATGGTTTCTTTCAATCGGTTGGGCAACCAGCGTGCTGTCGACCGTTATACGTTCAATCCCCGTAGCGGTGAAATCACCGGGACTACCTTGTACAAAGATACCGACACTTCAGGAAAAATCCGGGGCTGGATATTCTCTATTCATGTAGGTAGTTGGGGAGGGCTGGGCACTCGCATATTGAGCTTCCTTGCTGCTTTGGTGGGTGCAAGTTTGCCGCTGACGGGCTATTATCTTTGGATTCGCAGATTGATTCGGAAGGGCGGTAGGAAAGCGAATATGCGCCCATAACCAGATACTGCACAGGCAGATAAGCCGGTAGATGCCGTGAAGAGATTCGGATTATAAATGAGATGGTAGGGTGATAGCAAGATATCACCCTATCATTTTATCCTCTTATCACGTTATTTATAGCTTCTTCCGTTCCGCAGAATGGTCCGTGTGATTGTAGTTTTATGGTACACATGGCAGCAGCAAAGCATCCGGCTTCCCAATGTGATGCACCTTTGTTGCGCATATACAGATATCCTACCATATAGGTGTCTCCGCATCCTGTTGCATCTGTAATCTGAAGGGCCGGATAGGCAGGTATTTCGTGGAATTCTCCTTGGGCATATATCAGCGAACCTTTATCTCCCAGGGTCAGCAGCACTTCCTTGACACCCCAGTCTGCAATCAGTAATGCAGCTTCGTGTGGTTCACGGCATCCGGTCAGCACTTCCATTTCAGCTTCGTTGGCTTTCAGAATATGGATATACTTCAATGCTTCTTTCTTTTCCGGCCAGTCTACGGCCAGCACTTTTTCATTGTCCACTTTACGGAGAAATCCTTGTACATCTACCGAGAGTAATCCCTTTCCGGACAGAAACTTGATAACCTCCAAAGAAAAGTCATCGGCAAGCAGACTACCCAAGTGGATAATCCGTGCATTGATATCTTTCAAACCTTCCACAGTGAAAGGGTCTGCTTTTGCCGTGACGCGTTGTGTACGTTCGTTCTGGTTTTCTCCATAAATATTCTCGAAACATACGGAATGTGTGCTGTGCAAGGCTTTGACGGAAATTCCTTCTTTCCGAATATCTTCCACAACGCCCATATCGGTATCAGCCAAAGCTGTTATCAATAGAAAATCGCTGGCATTCAAATGCTTGATGGCGTGTGCGAAGTAGAAAGAGGTGCCTCCCGGCATGTATATGGTATTTTTAGGGGTTACGACTTTATCTTGGGTAATATAACCGATGCAACATAGACTGTGTGTATTCATTTCTTTGTTGGCTTTTTATTTCTTTATTGTATTGATTACGTAAATTGGGCGCGAAGATAGTGATTTAATAACAATTCGACTATATTTGCAGCTGTAAATGTAGCCTTATTGAATACGAATTCATTAAGAACGAAAAGAGTGTGTATGATACATTGCAGGCCTTTAATGTATGTTCACCATCCATTATAACGAAGTTTGGCTGGAAGTCTGTATTAAATTTCTTCCAAGGCATAATATTGATAGTCCCGGAGAACGGTTTGAAGAAAGTTTTCCGGACTACTGTCATGAGGGGTGATGGAGAGAAGTTCCTGCACTTTTCTAGCAAGGGAAGCAATGCGGCGTGTACGGTCCTTTTTACCCGATTGCAGGGTCCGGGTAATGACGTTGATTTGCTCCAATGATAAGTCGGAAACTTGTGGATAGGTAGGCCGGTAGTCTTTGGTCAGGTAGTCGAACTCATCGAGACTGACGTGTATCTTGCGGTAATTCTTTTCTTTGATTACCATGGTGCCAGCGGCAAGGTCTCCCATTCGCTGGCTGTTTTTTGTCAAAAGGACGACCAGAAGTCCCAAGCCACCGGTCATCGGTCCGTCGATAGGGAAGAGAAACCATCGGAGCAGGTATGAGCCTATGCTGGGCGTGGAGCCGTCCGCTTTTACGACACGGATGTTCATTATCCGCTTACCGAAACTTTGTCCCTGATTGAACATTTCGCAAAGAAATGCGTAAAACAAGACCGGCAGGTAGACGATAGCGAGGAAGAAAAGCATCGCGAAATCAGAAGGCAGGTGAATTCGTGAGAACAAGTCAAAAGTAGAAAATACATAGATTCCAAGCAGAATATAGTCTATAACCAGTGCAATGAGTCGCTCACCGATACTGGCAGGCGTTTGACTGATGCGGACAAACTGTCCGGTGATAATTGTAGATTCTGCCATTCCTAATAAAACATTTTCAGTATTTCATTGCAAATATATCATTATTCTCTTATTTTTGTTACCAATTTCAGACAAAACTTCTCTGAGATAGTCATGGAGTATGAAAATGGAGTATGAAAGAAGTGACGTTTATCCGGTGGAACATCGAAAAATGGAAACAAGCAGAAAAAATAGTGGAGCAGGCAGACAGTCTGTCTCCCGATGAGCTTGCCGACGCATATATGGAGCTTACGGCAGACTTGGCTTTTGCCCAAACGCATTTCCCCGCTTCCCGCATTACTATCTATCTGAACAATCTCGCTTCAGCGTTGCACAACCGCATTTATAGAAATAAGCGCGAGAAATGGTCAAGAATTGTCACCTACTGGACTCGTGAAGTACCTTTGGCTATGCGCGATGCACGCCGTGAGCTGTTGGTTTCCTTCATTATATTTGCGGTTAGCGCATTGATAGGAGTGGTATCCGCTACCGGAGACCCCGATTTTGTGCGTTTGGTTTTAGGAAATTCTTATGTGGATATGACTTTGAACAACATCGCCAATGGCGAACCCATGGCTGTATATAACGGCTCCTCCGAGCTTCCTATGTTTCTGGGTATCACGCTGAACAATATCATGGTCTCCTTCAACTGCTTTGCCATGGGGCTGCTGACCAGTTTTGGTACTGGATACATGCTCCTTAACAATGGCATCATGTTAGGGGCTTTCCAAACCTTTTTTTATCAGCATGGCTTGCTTTGGGAGTCCTCTCTTGCCATTTGGCTGCACGGGACACTTGAAATCTGGGCAATTATTGTAGCCGGTGCCGCCGGTCTTGCCCTGGGCAACGGATGGCTCTTTCCCGGAACCTATTCAAGGCTGGAATCTTTCAAGCGAGGAGCCAAGAAAGGATTGAAAATAGTGGTGGGTACGATTCCCGTATTCGTCATGGCAGGATTTATAGAAGGCTTTATCACCCGCCATACCGGACTTCCGGATATCCTGAGGCTCGGTTTTATCCTGCTCTCTTTGTCGTTTATTCTTTTTTACTATATTTATTTACCAGACAGAAAGAAACATGGAAGCGCAGAAACCTAAAATCGCACTGTATGCACAACGCTCTTTTGGAGAGAAATTGACCGCTGCCTTTGATTTTATCAAAGAGAACAGTAAGCTGTTAATGAAGTTTACCACCTATCTGATTTTGCCGCTTTGTCTGCTTCAAGGGCTGAGCCTGAACGGACTGATGAGCGGTGCAATGGCTTGGGGTGATATGACCGGAGGCTCGTTCGACTCTTCTGTTGCCGGGTCGTCCGTCATGATGTTGGTGACTTATTATAGTCTGTATGCCGTTCTCTATCTGTTGGGGACTGTAATGCTGACCTCTCTGGTCTACGCTTTGGTCCGTACTTACAATGAACGGGAAGAACGCTTGGAGGGAGTGACGTTAGGGATGCTGAAGCCCTTGTTGTTCCGTAACGTCAGAAGGTTGTTCCTGATAGCGATTGTGGGTGTGCTTTTAGTGTTGTTTGTGGGGGGTGTTGCCGGTTTTCTGGTTACCATCATCCCGGTTATGATACTTGTGTCCCTGTTTGTTTTGCTTGTTATTGTGGTGTCTGTGCCGCTTGCTATTTGGGCTCCTGTTTATCTGTTTGAAGATATTCATATCATGGATGCTTTGAAGAAAGCCTATCGTCTGGGATTTGCTACTTGGGGAGGTATTGTGTTGATTTCTATTGTTATGGGATTCATTGCCCTCATCTTGCAGGGAGTGACTATGATTCCGTGGTATATCGGGACTATTGTGAAATATATTTTTGTGATGACCGATACGGGTGGTGGCGCCACTGTCTCGGTAGGTTATAACTTTATGCTTTATCTGTTGGCGGTAGTCCAGGCATTCGGAGTCTATCTGTCCATGATTTTCTCATTGCTGGGGCTGGCCTATCAATACGGTCATGCTTCGGAAAAGATAGATTATGTGATGGTGGAGAATGATATTGACAATTTTGACAAACTCTGATAGCAGACTATGAATATGGCTCCGGCTGATACACTGGTTTATGATACTGCACAGATTGCCGTTTGGCAGTCCGACCCGGCGTTTGCTTACAGCCGTGAGTTGATGGCTCCTGAAATCAATGTGCTTGAGTGGATTGGAAAGTGGTTCGGCAGGCTGCTGGACAAGATATTTGGCAATACGTTCGTAGAAGAATATTCGGAGGTTGTGTTGATATGCATTGCAGTCCTTATCTTGATGCTGGTCATCTGGTTTGTATATAAGAAGCGTCCGGAACTGTTCATGCGTTCGCGCAAGAATGCCTCGCCCTATACGGTGGGGGAGGATACCATCTATGGAGTGGATTTTGCGAAAGAAATCACTGGAGTGCTTGCCCGGAAGGATTATCGGGAGGCTGTGCGTCTGCTTTATCTGCAGACATTGAAACGGCTTAGTGATGGGAAACGTATAGACTGGCAGTTGTATAAAACGCCTACGCAATACATCTATGAAGTCCGCCTGCCTGCTTTCCGCCAAATGACCCATCACTTCTTGCAGGTGCGTTATGGAAATTTTGAGGCGACCGAAGCATTGTTCCGTATCATGCAGAATTTACAGAAAGAGGTAGAGAAAGGAGAGACGGCATGAAAGGAAACCATTGGTTTATAGCCGGTATCATTGCTTTTCTGGTACTGATGTTTGCGATAGAGTGCCGTCTGCCGAAGAAGTTTGTTTGGAACCCTACATTCAGCCATTATGATAAACAGCCGTTCGGTTGCGCCGTGTTCGACAGCCTGCTGTCTTCATCATTGCCGAAGGGATATTCATTGTCGAGAAAGACCTTTTATGAGTTGGAACAGGAAGATACGGCACTCCGTCGTGGAATACTGGTTATCACCGACAACCTGCATCTGACGAATGTGGATGTGGAGGCAATGCTGAAGATGGCGGAACGGGGAGACCGGATTACGCTGGTAGGAAGTTCTTTCAGCCGTATCTTGAAAGATACGTTGGGATTTGAGTGTGGATATTCCTCTTTTAATCCATTAGCGTTGAAGAAGGATGCCATTGCATTACGTTCAAAAGACAGTTTGTATTGGGTGGGGGACTCAGCAATCTATCCTCGTCAGGTATTTTGTTTCTACCCCCAGCTTTGCCAGTCCCATTTCTTTGCAGATTCCATTTCTTGTGAAATATGGGCGAAAAAAACTATTGTTGGGGGAGTGTCCCATCCGGTTGCCATGTCGGTTTCTTGGGGAAAGGGGGAGGTTATGCTGGTTTCCACTCCCCTGCTTTTTACGAACTATGGGGTACTGGATGGGAAAAATGTGGCTTATCTTTTTCGTATATTATCCCCAATGGGTGGATTTCCCATTGTCCGAACCGAAAGCTACATGAAAGAAACAGCCCAGGTACAGATGTCTCCTTTTCGCTATTTTCTTTCGCAGCCGCCGCTTCGCTGGGCATTGTACCTGAGTATGGCTTCCATCTTGCTCTTTATGATATTTACAGCCCGCAGAAAGCAGCGTGCCATTCCCGTTATCCGCGAACCGGAGAATAAATCTTTGGAGTTTGTAGAGTTGATAGGCACCCTTTATTATCAGAAGAAAGACCATGCAGACTTGGTCCGCAAGAAGTTTTTCTATTTTACGGAGGAACTGAGGAGAGAAATACAGGTGGATGTGAGGGAAGTGGCAGAGGATGAGCGCTCTTTCGGCAGGATTGCCCGGAAGACGGGTATGGAGGCGGGGGAAATTGCCGCATTCATCTGTGAGGTAAGGCCGGTGGTGTACGGAGGGCGCAGCATTTCCGAGAAGGAGATGAAACGGCTTGTCGATAAAATGAATGAAATAATCAATCATATATAAAGAAGATATTTATGGAGGTGAACACAGAAAAACGAGTGGACTTGACTCTCTTTTCCGAGAAGATACAAGTGTTGAAGGATTGGATTACTATGGTCATAGTGGGGCAGGAACAGACGGTGGATCTGGTGCTGACGGCTGTCCTGGCAAACGGTCATGTGTTGCTGGAAGGAGTGCCGGGAGTGGCAAAGACACTGCTTGCCCGTCTGGTGGCACGCTTGATTGAGGCGGACTTCAGCCGTATTCAGTTCACTCCGGACTTGATGCCGAGTGACGTGCTGGGTACTACGGTCTTCAACATGAAAACCAATGACTTTGACTTCCATCAAGGACCGGTGTTTGCCGACATCGTGCTGGTGGATGAGATAAACCGTGCTCCAGCCAAGACGCAGGCAGCCTTGTTTGAGGTCATGGAAGAACGGCAGGTCAGCATTGACGGTACCACGCATCAGATGGGAGAACTCTATACGATTCTGGCAACCCAGAATCCGGTGGAGCAGGAGGGGACTTATAAGTTGCCCGAAGCGCAATTGGATCGTTTTCTGATGAAGATAACTATGGGATACCCTTCATTGGAGGAGGAGGTGGATATTCTGGAGCGCCACCACACGAATGCTTCGCTGGTGAAGCTGGACAGTCTGGCGCCCGTTCTTACAAAGGAAGAACTGCTGTCATTGCGCAGACTGATGGAGCGTGTGTTTGTAGACCGTACACTGCTTCAGTACATCGCGTTGATTGTGCAGCAGACGCGTACCAGCAAGGCTGTGTATTTAGGAGCCTCTCCGCGTGCGTCCGTGGCAATGATGCAGGCTTCGAAGGCGTATGCACTATTGCAAGGACGCGATTTCGTGACACCGGAGGATATCAAGTTTATTGCTCCATATGTGCTTCAGCACCGCCTGATATTGACGGCAGAAGCCGAGATGGAAGGTTATTCGTCGGTAAAGGTGACGCAACGTCTGATTGATAAAGTGGAAGTTCCGAAATGAGACTGGGCCGCCGCTTCTATATGGTTCTTGTGCTGATTATCCTGCTGATGGGTATCGGGTATGTCTTTGCTCCGCTCTTTGCAATCGGGCAGTGGGCATTGTTTGTTTTGGCCTTGTTGATGCTGGTGGATGGGGCTATGCTCTATCACGTTCATGGCATTCGGGCATTCCGCCAATGTGCTATCCGTTTCTCAAACGGAGATGAGAACGGTGTGAATATACGTGTGGAGAGCAGTTATCCGTATCCGGTGACTGTGGAAGTGGTGGATGAGATTCCTTTTGTATTTCAATTGCGAAATGTTGATTTCCGGATGAGGCTTCAGGCGAGTGAGGGCAGGACGATTATGTATCATCTGCGTCCCACGCAGCGGGGGATTTACTCTTTCGGACGGATTCAGGTGTTTGTGGAAAGCAGGATGGGACTGCTTTCCCGCAGATATACTTGCGGTGTTCCTCAGGATGTTAAGGTATATCCGTCCTATCTGATGCTCCATCGGTATGAGCTGCTGGCCATCAGTGACAATCTGACCGAGCTGGGTATAAAGCGCATCCGTAGGGTGGGGCATCATACGGAGTTCGAACAGATAAAGGAGTATGTGAAAGGGGATGATTACCGCACGATAAACTGGAAAGCGAGTGCCCGGCGGCACGAACTTATGGTCAATGTCTATCAAGACGAACGTTCCCAGCAAATCTATAATGTGATAGATAAGGGGCGGGTTATGCAGCAGGCATTTTGCGGAATGACTTTGCTTGACTATGCAATCAATGCTTCCCTTGTCCTATCGTACGTTGTCATGCGGAAGGAGGATAAAGTCGGACTGGTGACGTTCAACGAGCATTTTGATACGTTTGCTCCCGCTTCCCGGCAGCCTGGTCAAATGCAGATGTTGCTTGAGAATCTTTACAGTCAGCAGACGACTTTTGGAGAAACCGACTTTTCTTCATTGTGTGTACACTTGAACAAGCGTGTTTGCAAACGGAGCCTTTTGGTGTTGTACACCAATTTCTCTGGTATCAGAAGCCTGAACCGCCAACTGGCTTATCTGCAGCAGTTGAACCGACAGCACCGTTTGCTTGTTGTCTTCTTTGAAGATGCTGATTTGAAAGAGTACATTGCCATGCCTGCAAAAGATACAGAAGGTTATTACCGTCATGTCATTGCCGAGAAATTTGTATTTGAGAAGCGGCTGATTGTTTCCACTTTGAAGCAGCATGGCATTTATTCTTTGCTGACTACACCGGAGAATCTTTCTGTGGATGTGATAAACAAGTATCTGGAAATGAAGTCACGCAGCCAGATATAAAGACAGTAACTAAGGTTATATAATCCGTAATAAAGATAGTGAAGATATCCGGGTTTCCGGTAATTCTTGAGAACTTCTGTTAGTGACTTATACAAAGGACTTTGGGAGAATTACCCAATTTTGAGGTAATGATTTGGTAACCGTGCCATATGCTGTGTGCTGCCTTGATTTGCTATTAGAGAAATTACGTGGCATGTGCGTGTGAAACGCGGTCAAAACATGGAGCCAAGTGTAGGTATCATGGATAGTCAAAGAGTCAAATGGGGGGAATAAAAGGCCGGGGGAGTAAAAGGGGGAGTAGTAGAAAAAAGAAAACCTCCGAGATTCAATATCTCGGAGGTTTTCTTTCTCTTCGCGGTGCGTACGGGACTCGAACCCGTGACCCCATGCGTGACAGGCATGTATTCTAACCAACTGAACTAACGCACCATTATTTCATTTCTTAGTTGCTATCTCTCTCGATTGCGGTTGCAAAGGTAGGCATTTTTTTTATATCTGCAATAGCTGTGATGATTTTTTTTTAAAAGGTTTATGTTGTGAATTGTTTTAAGTGCTAACAATTAGGGGGTTATGTAAATAAGAAAAACTGAGTTTAACATCTGTTTAGAAATGTGCTTGTACCCCGTTTTATCTTTGATAAGAAAACCATTCTTGGAGAAAACGAAACATTTTGAGGCTTCTTTTAAACTTATTGCTCGAAAAGTTCGTTGTTTTGCAATAAATAGTTATTTTTGCGAACTCAAAATGAGAATGCTGTAATTTGAAAAGTGAAAAACATTTTAGGATGATGAAAATAGCCAAACTGTTGCTGCACTGTCCTGACAAACCAGGTATATTGGCAGAAGTAACAGACTTTATAACGGTGAACAAAGGTAATATTATCTATTTGGATCAGTATGTAGACCATGTAAAGAATATCTTTTTCATGCGTATCGAATGGGAATTGATGGATTTTCTGGTGCCTCAGGAAAAGATTGAGGATTATTTCGCCACTTTGTATGCACAGAAGTATGAGATGAATTTCCGACTCTATTTCTCCGATACAAAACCGCGTATGGCTATCTTTCCTTTCCATCTTTTCCCCATCACCAAAGAGACAAAGGAGGAGCAAGAGAAGAAGGAAATGGAGTTGCTGGCAAAGCATAAAATCACTTTTATAGTGCTGGCACGCTACATGCAGGTCATTTCAGAACGAATGATAAATGCTTATCCCAACCGGATAATCAACATTCATCACTCTTTCCTTCCGGCATTTGTGGGAGCGAAACCTTATCATGCTGCATTTGAACGTGGAGTGAAGATTATTGGAGCCACCAGCCACTATGTTACCACGGAGTTGGATGCCGGCCCTATCATAGAGCAGGATGTGGTGCACATTACGCATAAGGACACTGTACAGGATTTGGTGAACAAAGGCAAGGATTTGGAAAAGATAGTGCTTTCCCGTGCCGTTCAGAAGCATATTGAACGCAAGGTGTTGGCATATAAGAATAAAACAGTAATATTAAATTAATGAATAATTGATAAAAGAAAATTCTTTGTTATTTATTATCAGTTCTTCATTATCAATTCAATTGCAGGGATGAAGGTTGCAGTTATCAAATATAATGCGGGTAATATCCGTTCGGTGGATTATGCTTTGAAACGCTTGGGAGTAGAGGCGGTGATTACGGCAGATGAGGCTGTGCTGCGTGCTGCCGATAAGGTTATATTCCCCGGTGTGGGAGAGGCGGAAACTACTATGGGCTTTTTGCGCGCTGGTGGTATGGATAAACTGATAAAGGAGTTGCGTCAGCCGGTGTTGGGTATCTGTCTGGGCATGCAGTTGATGTGCCGCCACTCTGAAGAGGGAGATGTGGACTGCTTGGGTGTCTTTGATGCTGACGTAAAGCGTTTCATTTCGCAGAGGCACGAGGATAAAGTGCCTCATATGGGATGGAATACCATTGCTCAGACCAATAGCGGACTTTTTAAAGGGTTTGCTAAAGAAGAGTTTGTTTATTTCGTACATAGTTTCTATGTGCCTGTTAATGATTGTACGGCAGCCGTGACGGATTACATTCATCCATTCAGTGCTGCTTTGCATAAGGACAATTATTACGCCACACAGTTCCATCCCGAAAAGAGTGGAAGTGTGGGAGAGTGTATCTTGAGAAATTTTTTGGAACTGTAAACCGTCAAATTGTAAATAAAATGATAGAACTGATTCCCGCTATTGATATTATTGACGGAAAGTGTGTGCGTCTTTCCCAAGGTGATTATGACAGTAAAAAGGTGTACAACGAAAATCCAGTAGAAGTAGCTCTGGAGTTGGAGGCTCATGGCATCCGCAGACTTCATGTAGTCGATTTGGACGGTGCGGCTTCCCATCACGTGGTAAACTACCGTATGTTGGAGCAGATTGCTGTGCGCACATCTCTTATTATAGATTTTGGAGGTGGGGTGAAGAGTGACGAAGATTTGGTGATAGCTTTTGAAAGCGGTGCACAGATGGTGACCGGTGGCAGCATTGCTGTGAAGAACCCCGAATTGTTCTGCAAGTGGCTGCGGATGTATGGTTCTGAAAAGATTATTCTTGGTGCTGATGTGAAAGAGTCTAAGATTGCTGTCAACGGTTGGAAAGACGAGAGTGGCTGCGAACTGTTTCCGTTCCTAAAATACTATGTGGAGGAAGGTGTCCGCAAAGTTATCTGTACCGATATTAGTTGCGATGGAATGTTGCAAGGACCATCGTTGGCGCTGTATAAGGATATATTGGAACAATATCCCGAACTCTACTTGATAGCTAGCGGAGGGGTGGGCTGTGCCGATGACATCCGTCAGTTGGAAGCCGTGGGTATACCTGCTGTCGTTTTCGGTAAGGCTCTGTACGAAGGTCGCATTACTTTCAAGGAACTGGAAAGCTTTGTTGATTGATACTGGATAATTGATAATTGGCAATAATAATAACTCATAACTTGAACTGCCGTGTTAGCAAAAAGAATCATTTCTTGCCTCGACATTAAGGATGGGCAGACCGTGAAAGGTACTAATTTTGTGAATCTCCGTCAAGCGGGCGATCCGGTAGAACTGGCGCGTGCTTATAGTGAGCAGGGCGCTGACGAATTGGTGTTTCTTGACATCACTGCCAGCTTTGAAGGCCGTAAGACTTTCACCGAATTGGTGAAGCGTATTGCTGCGAATATCAGTATTCCTTTTACTGTAGGCGGAGGCATCCATGAATTGGGCGACGTAGATAGGCTGCTGAATGCGGGTGCCGATAAAATCTCTATCAACTCCTCTGCAATCCGTCGTCCCGAACTGATAAACGAGATTGCAAAGAATTTCGGTTCGCAGGTGTGTGTGTTGGCTGTCGATGCTAAACAGACAGATAAAGGATGGCGGTGCTACTTGAACGGTGGTCGTGTGGAAACGGATAAGGAGTTGTTCGTATGGACAAAAGAGGCTCAGGAACGTGGTGCAGGCGAGATTTTGTTCACCAGCATGAATCATGACGGGGTCAAGACCGGTTATGCCAATGAAGCGCTTTCCAGTCTTGCCGACGGATTGTCTATCCCTATCATAGCATCGGGAGGAGCAGGTGCCAAAGAGCATTTCCGTGATGTTTTTTTGAAGGGGAAAGCGGATGCTGCCTTGGCAGCCAGTGTTTTTCACTTCGGAGAAATTAAAATTCCCGAATTAAAATCGTATCTTTGTGCCCAAGGAATTGCGATGAGAAGATAATAACTTATAACTTACAATAATGTTGGATTTTGATAAGATGAACGGACTTGTTCCGGCAATTATACAAGATGCAGATACCGCTAAGGTGCTGATGCTTGGTTTCATGAACAAGGAAGCCTATGAGAAGACGGTAGAAACCGGAACGGTAACTTTTTTCAGTCGTACCAAGAACCGCCTTTGGACAAAAGGCGAGGAGAGTGGAAACTTCTTGAATGTGGTTTCCATGAAGGAAGACTGTGACCGGGACACTTTGCTGATTCAGGTACATCCCATGGGACCGGTTTGCCATATCGGTACGGATACCTGTTGGGGGGAGAAGAACGAACAGCCCGTAATGTTCCTGAAGTTGCTTCAAGATTTCATTAGCAAGCGTTATGACGAGATGCCTGAAGGTTCCTATACTACCAGCCTTTTTCAGTCCGGTGTAAACAAAATGGCACAGAAGGTGGGTGAGGAAGCTGTGGAAACAGTCATTGAGGCTTGCAACGGTACAGGTGAACGTCTGATTTATGAAGGAGCCGATTTGTTGTATCACCTCATCGTATTGCTTACGTTCAAAGGATACCGTATTGAAGATCTTGTGCGTGAATTGGAGGAACGTCACAGTGCGACGTGGAAGAAGCACTGATAATTAATAATTAAAAATTGAACAAGGGGTGAGTGAAGCGCTGATAAAATATAAGGACGTAGAGATACACCAGCAGGAGTTGTGCGTACTGAACGATGTGAATTTGGAACTTCACAAAGGGGAGTTTGTGTACTTGGTTGGTAAAGTGGGCTCCGGTAAGACGAGCCTGCTCAAGACTTTCTATGGCGAACTGGATATTGCATCGGGCGAGGCTGGGGTTTTAGGGTATGACATGCTCCATATTAAGCGTAAGCACATCCCGCAGTTGCGCCGCAAGCTGGGAATCATATTTCAGGATTTTCAGTTGCTGACAGACCGTACGGTGTACGACAACCTTGAATTTGTTCTTCGTGCCACCGGTTGGAAGAGTAAAGGAGAGATTAGGGATAAAATTGAAGAGGTATTGAACTTGGTGGGGATGAGCAACAAGGGATATAAGTTGCCCAATGAACTTTCGGGCGGTGAGCAGCAGCGCATTGTGATTGCGCGCGCAGTGCTCAACTCTCCGAAGATAATCCTTGCGGATGAACCTACCGGAAACCTTGATTCGGAAACCGGACATTCCATTGCAGAACTTCTGCACGGCATCAGTGAGGCCGGTGCATTGGTGGTGATGACCACGCACAATCTGCAATTGTTGCGTGAGTTTCCCGGCAGGGTGTACCGATGCGCAGACCATCTGATGACTGATGTTACAGCAGAATACGCCCCTGCAATAACTAATGATTAGTAGTTAAGTAGTTTTTCTGACTACTGGTTTTTATAAAGAACATAAATTAATGATAAAGCTCCGCAGCTATTGACTTGTAGCTCGTTGCTTGTAACTATAAACTAATTAATACAGGAACGAAAATGAAAGTTTTAAAGTTTGGAGGTACTTCAGTAGGTTCGGCTCAGCGAATGAAGGAAGTGGCTAAATTGATTACCGATGGTGAACGTAAGATTGTGGTTCTCTCTGCCATGTCGGGTACCACAAACACATTGGTTGAGATTTCGGATTATCTGTACAAGAAGAATCCGGAAGGTGCCAATGAGATTATCAACAAGCTGGAGAGTAAATATCGCCAGCACATTGATGAACTCTTTGCTACTCCGGAGTATAAACAGAAAGGCTTGGAACTCATCAAATCTCATTTTGACTATATCCGTTCTTATACCAAAGACCTTTTTACTCTGTTTGAGGAGAAAGTGGTGTTGGCTGAGGGCGAGTTGATTTCCACCGCCATGATGAACTACTATCTGCAGGAATGTGGTGTGAAGTCTGTGTTGCTTCCGGCTTTAGAATATATGCGTACGGATAAGAATGCCGAACCCGATCCGGTCTATATCAAGGACAAACTCCAGATTCAGCTGGAACTGTACTCGGATGCTGAGATTTACATCACTCAGGGTTATATCTGTCGCAACGCCTACGGCGAGATAGATAATCTGCAGCGTGGTGGAAGCGACTATACGGCTTCACTGATTGGTGCTGCCATTGACGCTTCCGAAATCGAGATTTGGACGGATATAGACGGCATGCATAACAACGACCCACGTATTGTGGACAAGACTGCACCAGTACGTCATTTGCACTTCGAAGAGGCCGCAGAGTTGGCGTACTTTGGTGCTAAGATTTTGCACCCTACTTGCATTCAGCCTGCCAAGTATGCTAATATTCCTGTCCGCCTGCTCAATACAATGGACCCTACTGCTCCGGGTACGCTGATTTCCAACGATACAGAGAAGGGTAAGATTAAGGCGGTGGCTGCCAAGGATAATATTACAGCCATCAAGATAAAATCC
This sequence comes from Bacteroides muris (ex Fokt et al. 2023), assembly GCF_024704895.1. Taxonomy (NCBI): domain Bacteria; kingdom Pseudomonadati; phylum Bacteroidota; class Bacteroidia; order Bacteroidales; family Bacteroidaceae; genus Bacteroides; species Bacteroides muris (ex Fokt et al. 2023). The sequence goes on from NZ_JAMZEE010000003.1 coordinate 117,811, forward strand.
AGCCGGATGTTGCTTGCTCACGGATTTCTGCGTAAGGTTTTTGAGATATTCGAAAGCTACCAGACTTCCATTGATATGATTTGTACCTCAGAAGTGGGTGTGTCTGTATCTATTGACAATGTGAAGCATCTCAATGAAATTCTGGATGACTTGAAGAAGTATGGCACAGTGACAGTGGACAAGGATATGTGCATCGTCTGTGTAGTAGGTGACCTCGAATGGGAGAATGTCGGTTTCGAAGCTAAAGCGTTGGATGCCATGCGCGACATACCAGTACGTATGATTTCTTTTGGTGGCAGTAACTATAATATTTCTTTCCTTATCCGAGAGTGCGACAAGAAAGTAGCGTTGCAGTCACTCAGCAATGCGTTGTTCAACGGAGAAGAACAATAATAAGAGAACCGCATAAACCAAAGCGCTTTTACTTTGTTGATAAATGCGCTTTTTTTAACTGAACAAGGATTATAAAAGTTATGAAAGGAACATTCCCCATCAATAAATTCCGCGAATTGCGTACTCCCTTCTATTACTACGATACAAAGGTTTTGCGTGATACGCTTTCTCATATTCGTACGGAAGTGGCGAAGTATGGTAATTATTCAGTGCATTACGCAGTGAAGGCTAATGCCAATCCCAAGGTGCTTGCTATTGTCCGCGAGAACTGTTTGGGTGCCGACTGCGTAAGCGGCGGTGAAATCCGTGCGGCCATTAAGGCTGGTTTTCCTACCGATAAGATTGTTTTTGCCGGGGTCGGTAAGGCTGATTGGGAAATTAATCTGGGATTGGATTATGACATTTTTTGCTTTAATGTGGAATCTGTTCCCGAATTGGAGATTATTAATGAGCTGGCTGCTGCCAAAGGCAAGATAGCTAACGTAGCTTTTCGTATCAATCCCAATGTAGGTGCCCATACTCATGCTAATATTACCACTGGGTTAGCCGAGAATAAGTTCGGTATCAGCATGCAGGATATGAATCACGTGATAGATATGGCGCATGATATGAAAAACTTGAGATTCATTGGGTTACACTTTCATATTGGTTCCCAAATATTGGATATGGGAGATTTCGTAGCTTTGTGTAACCGCATCAATGAGTTGCAGGATAAGCTGGAAGCCCGTCATATCCGTATTGAGCATGTGAATGTAGGGGGAGGATTGGGCATTGATTACGGTCACCCTAACCGTCAGTCGATACCTGATTTTAAAAGTTATTTCGAGACTTATAACAGCCATCTAAAACTTCGTCCTCACCAGACGCTCCATTTCGAACTGGGACGTGCGGTAGTGGGACAGTGCGGTTCATTGATTTCGCAGGTGCTTTATGTAAAGCAGGGTACCAATAAGCAGTTTGCTATCTTGGATGCAGGCATGACGGATTTGATTCGTCCGGCACTTTACCAAGCGTTTCATAAGATAGAGAATATTACTTCAGATGCACCAGTCCAGACTTATGATGTGGTAGGTCCTATCTGCGAGTCTTCCGATGTATTCGGCAAGGCCATTGATTTGAATGGTGTGAAACGTGGTGACTTTATTGCCCTCCGTTCGGCAGGTGCTTATGGTGAGATTATGGCTTCGGGTTATAATTGCCGCGAGCTACCTCAAGGGTATACTTCGGACGAATTGGTATAGATAGGTTAAAGGCGTGTGTCATAGTTGATGAGATATTTATCCTATACTATGTGTACTGTTTTTATATAAAAAATGTTATTGCGTGAACAACTTTTAAGGTTTCTTGTTATTTTTGTAATGATTTCAATTTAAATAAATACGATTATGATTACAGAAAAATTACAGAATGCAATTAATGAGCAGATTACAGCCGAAATGTGGTCTTCCAACCTTTATTTGGCAATGTCTTTCTATATGGAAAAAGAAGGTTACAATGGTATGGCTTGCTGGTTGAAGAAACAAGCTTCTGAAGAAAAAGCTCATGCTTGCGAAATGGCTTCTTATATTATCAAGCGTGGCGGTAAGGCTAAATTGGATAAGATTGATGTTGTTCCCAATGATTTTGGTACTCCGTTGGAAGTGTTCGAGCAGGTTTATGAACACGAATGCCGTGTTTCAAAGATGATTGATACATTGGTGGATGTCGCTGCTGCAGAAAAAGATAAGGCTACACAAGACTTCCTTTGGGGATTCGTACGTGAGCAGGTAGAAGAAGAAGCTACTGCTGCTGGCATTGTGGATATGATGAAGAAAGCTGGTACTAACGGAATCTTCTTTGTTGATGTGAAGTTGGGAGAACGCAAATAAGAAATGACAAAAAAATCCCGCGACTGATTAGTCGCGGGATTTTTTGTTTAGTTATGAGTTATTTGCTTGCAACATACAAAAAACATCAATAAATAACTCATTTCAGTATTCCGAGCTCTTTCCCTACCTTAATAAATGCAGCAATACATTTGTCCAGATGTTCCTTTTCATGTCCGGCAGAGATTTGTACGCGGATGCGTGCCTGGTCTTTGGGAACTACGGGATAGTAGAAGCCGGTGACGTAGATGCCTTCTTCCTGCATGCGGGCAGCATAAATTTGGGAAAGTTTGGCATCATATAGCATGACGGCACAGATGGCACTTTGTGTCGGTTTGATGTCAAAACCGGCAGCGGTCATCTTGTCGCGGAAATAATTCACGTTTTCTACTAGTTTATTATGAAGTGTATTGTTCTCTTTCAGCATTTTGAATACTTCGAGGCTGGCACCGATAATACCCGGAGCCAATGAGTTGGAGAAGAGATACGGACGGCTACGTTGGCGCAATAAATCAATAATTTCCTTGCGTCCGGTAGTGAATCCGCCCAAAGCACCGCCAAAAGCTTTGCCCAAAGTACCAGTATAAATGTCTACACGTCCATAGGTGCCGTATTGCTCACTCACACCATGTCCAGTGGGGCCTACCACACCGGCAGAGTGTGATTCATCCACCATGACTAGTGCGTCATATTTCTCGGCAAGGTCACAAATCCGGTCCATCGGAGCAACGTTGCCGTCCATGGAGAATACTCCGTCTGTAACAACGATGCGGAAACGCTGTGCCTGGGCTTCTTGCAGGCATCTTTCCAGGTCGGCCATATCGGCATTGGCATAGCGATAGCGTTTGGCTTTGCAGAGACGCACGCCGTCAATGATGGAAGCATGGTTCAGGGAGTCCGAGATGATGGCGTCTTCTTCGGTGAAGAGGGGCTCGAACACACCACCATTGGCGTCGAAACAAGCGGCATAAAGAATGGTGTCTTCAGTTTTGAAGTAGTCGGAGATGGCTGCTTCCAGTTCCTTATGGATGTCCTGCGTTCCGCAGATGAAGCGTACGGATGACATGCCGTATCCACGGCGTTCCATAATTTTCTGAGCGGCGGCAATCAGCCGCGGGTGGTTGGACAGTCCCAAGTAATTGTTGGCACAGAAGTTTAACACTTCTTTGCCTTTTACGGTGATAGCAGCTTGTTGTGCATTCTCAATCAGTCGTTCCTCCTTGTAGAGTCCGGCTTCTTTTATTTCAGCAAGAGTTTTGCTGAGATGGTCTTTCATTTTACCGTACATAGCATTTTATTTTTTAGGTAATACATTTTTTCTACAAAGAACATCATTTTCTTGGAATAAACAATAACAATATGGCAGAAATATGAAAAAAAAGTTTGTATATTTGCAGCATTTATAATAACAAAACCTTATAAATAACTCGTTATGAAGAATATTTTGGTAATTGGAGCTACTGGGCAGATTGGATCGGAACTCACGCTGGAGTTGCGTAAACGTTATGGAGACGATCATGTTGTAGCCGGATACATTCCGAGTGCTATGCCCAAGGGAGAATTGAAAGCATCTGGTCCTTCGGCCATTGCCGACGTGACAGACCGTCAGTCAATCGAGGTGGTGGTGCGTCAGTTTAAGATTGATACAATCTACAATTTGGCAGCTTTGCTATCGGTAGTTGCCGAAAGCCGTCCGGCTATGGCTTGGAAAATCGGTATCGACGGATTGTGGAATGTGCTGGAAGTAGCGCGCGAGTACAATTGTGCAGTGTTTACCCCGAGTTCCATCGGTTCGTTCGGTGAAGCTACACCTCACGTGAAGACACCGCAGGACACTATTCAGCGTCCGCGTACTATGTATGGCGTGACAAAAGTGACGACTGAATTGTTGAGTGACTATTACTATACAAAATATGGTGTAGATACACGCTCGGTACGTTTTCCGGGAATCATTTCGAACGTGACTCCTCCGGGTGGCGGCACTACAGATTATGCAGTAGATATTTTCTACTCTGCTGTGAAGGGAGATAAATTCGTATGTCCGGTGAAGGCTGGTACCTATATGGATATGATGTATATGCCCGATGCGCTGAATGCAGCCATCTCGCTGATGGAAGCTGCACCAGCAAGGCTGAAGCACCGTAACGCCTTCAACATCGCTTCCATGAGTTTTGACCCGGAGCAGATTTATCAGGAAATTAAGAAGCATGTGCCCGGTTTTGAAATGGTATACGAGATTGATCCGTTGAAGCAGGCTATTGCTGACAGTTGGCCCGATTCTTTGGATGATTCTTGTGCACGCGAGGAATGGGACTGGATGCCGCAGTATGATTTGGAATCCATGACTGTAGATATGCTTGAGAAGTTGAAGGCTAAATTAAACAAGTGATCGTAAGTGGTCTGCAACGAATGAAAAAACTTTTATTGGGATTCTTGTTATTCGCCTTTTTGGTTTCGTGCGGAAACAAAAAGGCGAAAATGAATCCCTTTGTTACCATTACGGAAATGGTAGATTCGGTCGGTCACAAGGCCGATACGCTGCAGGAAGCAGAAGTGGAGGAAGAACTGAAGCCAATGGAAGCAGACGAGCTGTTTGATGACTTTGTCTTCAATTATGCTTCGGATGATGTTCTTCAAAAGCAGAGGACAGTATTTCCTTTACCCTATTATAATCGTGATACTCCGTCGAAAATAGAGGAAAACTTTTGGAAGCACGATTATCTTTTTGCTAAGCAGAACTATTACACTTTGCTTTTTGATAAGGAAGAGGATATGGACATGGTGGGCGATACTACTCTGACATCGGTACAAGTGGAGTGGATTTTCTTGAAAACGCGTGTGATGAAGCGTTATTATTTTGAGAAGAAGCGGGGAATGTGGATGCTTGAGGCCATCAATTTGCGCGAGATGGAGAAAGATGAAAATGAAGACTTCGTGGAATTCTATACCCATTTTGTGACGGACAGTGTATATCAGAGCAAGCATATCAGCCATCCGCTACAATTCATCACCATAGATCCTGATGATGAGTTCTCTATCTTAGAAACTACCTTGGATGTAGATCAGTGGTACGCTTTCCGTCCGATAATGCCTACCGACAGATTGTCTAATATCAATTATGGACAGAAGAATGAGGATTTGTCAGATACCAAAATATTGAAGGTGAATGGTATAGGAAACGGATACTCCAATATCTTTTATTTTCGCAAACGGACTAAGGGATGGGAGCTGTACAAGTATGAAGACACAAGCATTTAAAATAAGGAGAGAGGGCTTGAAGAAGATACCCAATACATTTGGAATTGATGTTACTGCTGCAAGATTGTTGGAATACAGTTCGGAGGATGAACTGCGGGAATTGATTGCGGCAGGACATGTTATTGCGCCTTGGCTACATATTGGTGGAGGGAGCAATCTGCTTTTTATCAAGGATTATGAAGGTACAGTGCTGCATTCATGCATTGGTGGTTTGGAAGTGACTTCGGAGGATGAGGAATGCGTGTCGGTGCGTGTGGGTGCCGGTGTGATATGGGACGATTTTGTGGCTTACTGTGTGGAGCGACATTGGTATGGTGTTGAGAACCTTTCGCTGATACCAGGTGAGGTAGGGGCAAGCGCAGTACAGAATATTGGTGCCTATGGCGTGGAAGTAAAAGACTTGATAACTTCCGTGGAAACCATAAACATAGCAGGGGAGAAGCGTATCTACGGGGTGGACGAATGCAGCTACTCCTACAGAAAGAGCTTGTTTAAGCAACCGGAGATGAAGACTGTGTTTGTGACTTATGTGAACTTCTGTCTAAGTAAACGTGAACATTATACATTGGATTATGGTACTATCCGGGAGGAACTGGAGAAATATCCGGTGCTGAATTTGGAAACTTTGCGCCGTGTGATTATAGACATCCGTCAAATCAAGTTGCCTGATCCGAAGGTGCTGGGCAATGCGGGTAGTTTTTTTATGAATCCTATTGTGCCGCGTCAGCAGTTCGAGTCTTTGCAGCAGGAATATCCGGATATGCCTCACTATGATGTGGATGCCGGCTGGGTAAAGGTACCGGCTGCCTGGATGATAGACCGGTGTAATTGGAAAGGCAAAGCGCTTGGGCCTGCTGCAGTGCACGACCGGCAGGCATTGGTACTGGTGAATTTGGGTGGTGCTACGGGAGCGGATATTGTTGCTCTTTCGGATGCCGTGCGGGCTTCTGTCCGCGAGAAATTCGGCATTGACATTTACCCGGAAGTTTGTTTGATTTAATGATAGTTGATAATGGGGAGACTCAGAATCTTAGGAAGTGGAACTTCGACAGGTGTGCCTGAGATAGGTTGTACTTGTCCAGTCTGCACTTCTACTGACCCGCGGGACAACCGCTTGCGTGCATCATCCTTGCTGCATACAGATGATGCGGTAATATTGATAGACTGTGGCCCTGACTTCAGGGAACAGATGTTGAGTGCTTCTTCTTTTGAGAAGATAGACGGTGTACTTGTGACACACGAACATTATGATCATGTGGGCGGTCTGGATGATTTGCGCCCGTTCGGCCGTTTTGCTGATATCCCTATTTATTCCAATGCCTACACTATTGCCCATCTACGGGCAAGGATGCCTTACTGTTTTGTAGATAAAGTATATCCGGGAATTCCGCGTATCTATTTGCAGGAAGTGGAAGCGGGGCAAGCGTTCCACATCAATCGGACGGAGGTGTTGCCCCTACGGGTGATGCACGGCAGGCTTCCCATTCTGGGTTACCGTATTGGTGGTCGTGTGGGATATATCACGGATATGCACACGATGCCTGAGGAATCTTATGAACAATTGAAGGACTTGGACGTTTTGGTAATTAATGCTTTACGACCAGAACCGCATCCTACACACCAGAATATTTCGGAGGCGTTGAAGGCAGCTGGACGCATTGGCGCTAAAGAAACCTATTTTATCCATATGAGCCATCATGCAGGGCTTCATGCCGACATCGAAAAGCAGCTACCACCTCATGTACACTTTGCCTACGATGGACTTGAAATAGATTTCTAAACTTTTTGAAACATTTGTTTTGCTTTATTAGTGGAAAATGTTATTTTTGCCAAAAGTTGACGAATAAATGCCATGAAACTCCGACTCCTCATACAGATAGCTGTCGTTGTGTCCATAGTACTGCTATGTGCCGGTTTTGGCGTGTATTCTTTCCTGCGGTTGAATTCAGTGGAGAAACAGCAGGATTTCAATCTTTATACTTTGGTGCCGCAAGATGCCATAGCCATACTCGAAACCGACCGTATGGCAGATTTCGTGAAAGATATCAATGAACTGAATTGCAGCAAAGACAATCATTTTCTATATGTATCGGAGCTTTTCGTTTACTTGAAGAAGTATTTGTATACTTTGGTGGAGGATACTCCGCATGGACTGAGTAAACAGATGAACAAGATGCTGATTAGCTTTCACGAGCCGGATACACCAATGAACCAAGTGTTGTATTGCAGTTTGGGTTCAGGTGATTATGAGTTGGTAGAGTCTTTTGTGGGGAAATACTGCTCCAGCTCGTTTCCTTCCAAGTATTTCGATTATAAGGGAGAGGAGATACGTATCTATCCTATGGCAGACGGTCGTTTCCTGGCTGCCTACTTCACTCCCGATTTTCTGGTTGTAAGTTTTCAGAAGCGTTTGATAGAGCATGTGATTGATGTGCGGCGGAGCAAAAAGTCCCTGATGCACCTCTCCTCTTTCCGTGTTATGCATGCGGGGAAGCACAACAATGTGGCTGCCACAGTCTATGTACGTATGAAAGGAGTTGATATGGGGAAACCTACGGACGGTATTCGTTCGCAGACGCGACTGGGCAGTTGGGCAGAGTTTGACATGAAGTTCAACGAAGATGCCATCTATTGCTCTGGTATCAGCCATGGGGCGGATTCCACACAGACGTTTATCAATGCCTTGCGGGTGCAACAGCCGGTGGAGGACGGATTTTCCAGGGCTCTGCTTCCGTCTTCCACTTTCTTTTACAATCGATGGGCAATGTCTGACAGAAATACCTGGTTTGGTTTCACTGCTAGTCAGGAGTATGCTAAGGCCACCTATTCAAATTATATCAAGCAGCGCGACGAAGAGTGGATTGCTTACTTGAATGAGCATGCGGGCGAAAGTGTGATGTCTTGCTTGTTCCAGCCGAAAGACATGTTGTATAAGCTGCCTTGCGCCGTGATGTGTATTCCTCTCAAGGATGAGTTGGCGGCAGAACGTGGCTTGCAGTCTCTGCTTTACAGTACTCCCAAGGAAGAGGATGCTCCGTTTATGCCGAAGGTGGTTTCAAATAATTCGTTGTATCCCAAAGCAAGGAGATTCCTTAAATATGTGCTGCCCCGTAATACGCTGCTCACCCAGTTGACGGGTATCACAGAGTCTGCCCTTTATACCTTTGCCTGCTTCTATCGGGGTAGCCTGTTGCTGGCTCCCGATGCACTGAGCCTTTCGGCCTATATTGAGGCGGTGGAGAGTGGAGATGTGCTAGACGGAACGCCGATGTACGAAGAGGGTATAGGCAGTCTTTCACCCATATATAATTTTGTGATGATGGCGGATATGGAGATGATGCTGAGTCAGCCGGAAACGTATGTACGTCTGATACCGAACTTTTTCTTCCGCCAATCCAACTTCTTTCGTAACTTCATGCTTGCAATACAGTTCACTTGTACAGAAGGAGTGGTTTATCCGAATATAGTATTGCTTTATAAAGGGTGATTAGTCAGATATACTATAGAGTGTTGAGAGATAATAAGCACAAGGGAAGTCAAAATACGCATTCACCACAGAATTACACAGATTAGCACATTTGAAGTTCTTTATTAATTCTAAGGCAATCTGCGTTAATTTGTGCAATCTGTGGTGAATTATGACATTATTCTTAGAATGGCAGGTCATCCTTTGCATCTCCTGCGAGGAATTCCGGTGCAGCAGTGGGAGCCGGCGGCGGAACGGGAGCGCCCGGTGTGGGTGCGGCAGTGCTTACACGCTCTACTTTCCATGCACGAATACTATTGAACCAACGGTCTTGCCATTGGCGTGCGTCTACATCAAAAGATACTGTCAACTCTTCGCCCATCTGAATATTAAACTGTTCGATTTTGTCCGCTCCAAAAACGTCAAAACACATTTTACGCGGATATTGGCCATGATCTTCAATCACATATTCTTGTGATTTCCATTCGTTACCTGACCTAGAAACTCCGCCTCTGGGCTGGAGTATAGCGATGATTTTTCCTGTAAATTCCATTGTTCTCTTTTTAAATGATGCGGCGAAGTTACGATTTTTTAGGAATATGAGACGAATATTCGGCTGTTTTTTCTTTGTATTTCTTTGTTGTAGGGAATTCTTTTTTTAACTTTGTCCGTCTGTTTGAGACACTAGCAAAATAAAAAACTTAAATATACAGAAGATATGAAATTTATCGTTTCGAGTACTGCGCTTTCCAGTCATTTACAGGCTATCAGCCGCGTGATTAATTCGAAGAATGCGCTGCCTATTTTGGATTGTTTCCTCTTTGAGCTGCAAGACGGAACCTTGTCTGCCACTGTTTCTGATAGTGAAACGACGATGGTCACTACAGTGGAAGTGAATGAAAGTGATATGGACGGCCGTTTTGCCGTTACAGCCAAAACTCTTTTGGACGCTTTGAAGGAAATTCCCGAACAACCGTTGACTTTTGAAATTAATACGGATTCCCTTGAAATCACGGTACAGTATCAGAACGGTAAATACAGTCTGATGGGTCAGAATGCAGACGAGTTTCCGCAGTCTGCCATGTTGGGTGACAATGCCGTACGTGTGGAAATGGATGCACAAGTGTTGCTGGGTGGTATCAACCGTGCTGTGTTTGCCACGGCTGATGACGAACTTCGTCCCGTGATGAACGGTATCTATTTCGATATCACAACGGAGGATATCACGATGGTGGCATCAGACGGTCATAAACTGGTGCGTTGCAAGACACTGGCTGCCAAGGGCAACGAGCGTGCCGCCTTTATCCTGCCCAAGAAGCCGGCTTCGCTGATGAAGAACCTGCTACCGAAGGAACAAGGCATGGTGACTATTGAGTTCGACGAACGTAACGCTGTGTTCACACTCGAAAGCTACCGCATGGTGTGCCGCCTTATTGAAGGGAGATATCCAAACTACAATTCTGTGATTCCGCAGAACAATCCTTATAAAGTGACGGTAGATCGCCTGCAACTGCTCGGTGCTTTGCGTCGTGTGTCCATCTTCTCTTCGCAGGCAAGCAGCCTTATCAAGTTGCGCATGAAGGAGAATCAGATTGTCATCTCTGCACAGGACATCGACTTCTCTACATCGGCTGAAGAAACGCTGGTTTGCCAGTATGCGGGCAATCTGATGAGCATCGGTTTCAAGTCCACTTTCCTGATTGACATTCTGAATAATATTTCTGCCGATGAAATTGCTATCGAACTGGCAGATCCTTCACGTGCAGGTGTCATCATCCCGGTAGAACAGGAAGAGAACGAAGACTTGCTGATGTTGCTGATGCCGATGATGCTGAATGACTGATGAATATTACAATCGGATTATGAGTTACGAGCTACAAGTGGCTGCGCAATTATGCCGCACGGTACTTGTAGCTCGTGGCTTGTAATTCAAACTTATAATTTATAGCTCACATAGCCAGAGCTTATAAAACGAAAAAACAATGAAATTGAATCTGAAAAATCCGATAGTCTTTTTTGATTTGGAGACTACGGGTACCAATATCAATTCAGACCGAATTGTCGAAATCTGTTACCTAAAGGTATATCCCAACGGGAATGAGGAGTCCAAAACCATGCGTATCAATCCCGAAATGCCCATTCCTGCCGAAGCATCTGCCGTTCATGGCATCTACGATGCCGATATAGCTGACTGCCCCACATTCAAGGAAGTGGCGCGCAATATAGCCAATGACATTGAAGGATGCGACTTGGCTGGCTTCAACTCCAACCGTTTTGATATCCCCGTCCTGGCGGAAGAGTTCCTTCGTGCCGGTGTGGACATTGACATGAGCCGCCGCAAGTTTGTGGACGTGCAGGTCATTTTCCACAAGATGGAGCAACGCACGCTGTCTGCCGCCTATAAATTCTATTGTGGCAAGAATCTGGAAGATGCTCATACGGCAGAGGCCGACACACGTGCCACTTACGAGGTGCTGATGTCGCAGTTGGACCGTTATCCGGAGTTGCAGAATGACGTGGCTTTCCTTGCCGACTATTCCAGCTTCAACAAGAATGTGGACTTTGCGGGCCGTATGGTCTACGATGAAAAAGGGGTGGAAGTATTCAATTTCGGCAAGTATAAGGGTATGTCGGTATCCGATGTTCTGAAACGTGATCCCGGCTATTACAGCTGGATTTTGAACAGTGATTTTACTTTGAATACCAAAGCTACGCTGACTAGAATACGTCTGCGTGAAATAACTCAGAAATAAATGGCAAATATACTGAAAGGGAAGAAAATAGTATTAGGCATTACGGGCAGCATTGCCGCCTATAAAGCATGCTATATTATTCGCGGACTGATTAAGCGTGGTGCAGAGGTGCAGGTGGTCATTACATCTGCCGGTAAGGAATTCATTACCCCCATCACGCTCTCTGCCCTCACCGGTAAACCGGTCATCAGTGAGTTCTTTGCACAGCGCGATGGCACCTGGAACAGCCATGTGGACTTGGGGCTGTGGGCAGATGCCATGCTGATTGCTCCGGCAACGGCTTCTACCATTGGTAAGATGGCAAATGGTGTGGCAGACAATATGCTGATTACCACTTATCTCTCTGCTAAAGCTCCGGTATTTGTGGCACCTGCCATGGACTTGGATATGTACGCCCATCCTTCCACCCAAAAAAATCTGGATATACTCCGCTCTTATGGAAACCATATTATAGAACCCGCTACGGGAGAACTCGCCAGCCATCTGGTGGGGAAAGGCCGTATGGAGGAGCCGGAGAATATCATCTGCCATCTGGAGATGTACTTTGCTGCCAAAGAGGGAGACCTGATGGGTAAGACAGTGATGATAACCGCAGGGCCTACTTATGAGAAAATAGACCCAGTACGCTTCATCGGCAACTATTCTTCCGGTAAGATGGGATTTGCCTTGGCAGACGAATGCGCTGCAAGGGGAGCCAAGGTGATACTGATTACCGGTCCGGTACAGCAGACCACTTACTTTCCGATGCACCAATACCATGTGGTAGAGTCGGCGCGGGAGATGTTCGATGCTGCATCCGCAGCCTTCGTCCATGCCGATGTCGCCATCTTGACAGCTGCTGTGGCAGACTATACTCCCGAACAAGTTGCTGATGAGAAAATCAAACGCGAAAAGACCGGAAAGATGAGTTTGAACTTGAAACCTACCCGTGACATAGCCGCTTTCTTAGGTAATCTGAAGAACGATACGGCGTTCCGTCGACGCCTTCTCGTAGGCTTTGCCCTTGAGACTCATGACGAGCAGATGAATGCGGAAGACAAGCTCAACCGCAAGAATCTGGACTTCATCGTGCTGAACTCCTTGAACGACAAGGGGGCTGGTTTTCGTTGCGATACCAATAAAATCAGTATTATAGATTGCCATGGAAAGACGGACTACCCATTGAAGTCCAAGGCTGAAGTGGCTGCCGACATCGTGGACCGTCTGGTGAAGGAATTGACTTTGAAATAGTAAATAGTAAATTTTCCAATCGTAAATATCCTTATGTTGCGTTCGCTTTACATACAGAATTATGCACTTATTGAAAAGCTCGATATCAGCTTCAGTAGCGGTTTCTCGGTGATAACGGGTGAGACCGGTGCTGGAAAATCCATTATTCTAGGTGCCATTGGTCTGCTCCTGGGGCAGCGTGCCGACGTGAAGGCCATTCGTGTGGGAGCATCTAAGTGCATCATCGAGGCCCGTTTTGATATTTCCGCTTACAGTATGCAGCTCTTTTTTGAGGAGAATGAGCTGGAGTACGAGGAAGAATGCATCTTGCGTCGTGAGGTGTCCGCTTCGGGCAAGAGCAGGGCATTCATCAATGATACACCTGCTTCATTGGCTCAGATGAAGGAATTGGGAGAGTTACTGATTGACGTGCATTCCCAGCATCAGAACCTTTTGTTGAACAAGGAGGGATTTCAGTTGAATGTACTAGACATCCTGTCGCATAATGAAGAGGCCTTGTCTGCTTATCAGAATATCTTCGGAGAGTGGAAGGAGGCACAGCAGGATTTGGAAGCCCTTGTTGCCCGTGCCAACCAAGACAAGTCAGACGAAGACTATATTCGTTTCCAACTGGAACAGTTGGAAGAGGCACACTTGTCTGTCGGTGAGCAAGAGGAGCTGGAGCAAGAGGCAGATACGCTGAGCCATGCGGAAGAGATAAAGGCCGGACTCTATCGGGTAGGGCAGACGCTCTACTCGGATGAAGGCGGCTTGTTGTCCGGGTTGAAGGAATGCTTGAATACAATGCTCGGCTTGCAGAGGGTTTATCCGGTTGCCGGAGAACTTGCCGAACGCATGGAAAGCACTTATATCGAGCTGAAGGATATTTCGCAGGAAGTGTCGGGTAAGGAGGATGAAATAGAATTCAACCCCGAACGTCTGGAGGAAGTAAACGAACGTCTGAATCTGATTTATACGCTCCAACAGAAGCATCGCGTTGCTACTGTCGGCGAACTTCTGACGCTGACGGATGAGTATACCGCGAAACTCTCCGCCATTACTTCGTCCGACGAGCGCATTGAGGAGCTGAAAGCGCGTTGTGACGCTTTATATAATAAGGTGAAAAAGCAGGCTGTCGTCCTCACCAAGGCGCGTATTGCCGCTGCTTGCGAAGTGGAGAAGCAGATGGCTGCGCGGCTGATTCCGTTGGGCATGCCCAATGTCCGTTTTCAAGTAGAGATAGGTGTCCGCAAGGAGCCGGGCATACATGGGGCGGATACTGTGAACTTCTTGTTCTCTGCGAATAAGAACGGGGCATTGCAAAGCATCTCCTCTGTAGCTTCGGGTGGTGAAATAGCCCGCGTCATGCTCTCCATTAAAGCAATGATAGCTGGTGCTGTCAAGCTCCCCACCATTGTATTCGACGAAATAGATACCGGAGTTTCCGGCGAGATAGCCGACCGCATGGCAGATATCATGCAGGAGATGGGTGAGCAGGACCGCCAGGTAATCAGCATCACCCATCTGCCTCAGATTGCTGCCCGTGGACGCGCCCATTACAAGGTGTACAAGCAGGACAACGAGACGGAAACAAACAGCCATATCCGTCGTTTGACCGACGACGAACGGGTGGAAGAAATAGCCCACATGTTGAGTGGCGCTAAGTTGACCGAAGCAGCATTGAATAATGCTAGGGCGTTGATGGAAGTAGCAAATAGTAAATAGTAAATTGTTAAATAGTAAATAACTACATGGTTGATAACAGTGAAATGATTTTCGGCATCCGTGCCGTGATTGAAGCCATTCAGGCAGGAAAAGAGATAGACAAGATATTGGTAAAGAAGGACATTCAGAGTGATTTGTCAAAAGAGTTGTTTGCTGTCTTGAAAGGGACTTTGATACCGGTACAGCGCGTTCCGTTGGAACGCATCAACCGCGTGACGCGTAAGAATCACCAGGGAGTAATTGCTTTCATCTCTTCAGTTACTTACCAGAAGACGGAAGATTTGGTACCCTTCCTTTTCGAGCAAGGCAAGAATCCTCTGTTTGTGATGCTTGATGGCATCACGGATGTTCGTAATTTCGGTGCCATTGCCCGTACTTGCGAGTGCGCGGCGGTAGATGCCGTGATTATCCCTGCACGGAACAGTGTGTCTGTCAACGCAGATGCCATGAAAACCTCGGCAGGAGCCTTGCACACCTTGCCCGTTTGCCGCGAACACAGCCTGAAAGAGACCTTGCAATTCCTCAAGAACAGTGGCTTTCATATTGTGGCGGCCACAGAGAAGGGCGATTATGACTATACCAAAGCCGACTATACCGGTCCGATGTGCATCATTATGGGTGCCGAAGACAAAGGGGTGTCCTATGACAACCTGGCGTTGTGTGACGAGTGGGTGAAGATTCCTATGTTGGGAACTATCGAGTCCCTCAATGTTTCCGTTGCGGCCGGTATTTTGATTTATGAAGCGGTGAAACAAAGAACCAACTAAGATATGAAAAAGAAACTGCTGTTAATGCTCACTCTCTGTTTATTGGCTCAGTGGAGTGTGGCGCAAGCCCCGAAGTGGGTAGACAAAGCCAAACGTGCCGTTTTCTCGGTGGTGACCTACGACCGGAACGATAAAATACTGAATACCGGAAACGGTTTTTTTGTCACTGAAGATGGTGTTGCACTTTCTGACTATACCTTGTTCAAAGGCGCCCAACGTGCCGTTGTGGTGGGCTCGGACGGGGCTCAGATACCGGTGGAGGCCATTATGGGAGCCGATGACATGTACGATGTTGTCAAGTTCCGTGTCGGTATTTCTGGAAAGAAAGTCACGGCACTCACTTTGGCTGCTGTGGCTCCGGCTGTCGGTGCGGATGTATATCTGCTACCTTATTCCACCCAGAAGGACCGTTCCTTCACTGCCGGAAAAGTAAAGGAGGCTGATAAGATTTCCGGTAATTATTCCTATTATACGCTTGATATGCGTCTGAAGGACAAGATGGTGAGTTGTCCGCTGATGACTATGGACGGGCAAGTCTTCGGTCTGGCGCAGAAGTCCTCCGGACAAGATACGGCTACCATCTGCTATGCCATCGATGCCAATTTTGCCATGTCGCAGAATATATCCGCATTGTCTTATGGAGATATGTCATTGAAGGGTATCGGTATCAAGAAGGCGTTGCCCGATACCGAAGAGCAGGCTTTGGTGTTCCTTTACATGGCTTCTTCCCAATTGTCTCCGGAGAAGTATATGGAGATTCTGAACGATTTCATTGCACAATATCCTGCCAGTGCCGACGGTTATCTGCGCCGTGCTTCCCAGCATCTGTTCATGTCTCGTGAAGATGATTCCATGGATAAGGTTGCCACAGACGTAGACAAGGCTTTGGAGGTTGCCGCAAAGAAGGATGATGTATATTACAACCGGGCTAAGATAATCTATAATTATGTATTGGGTAAGCCCGAAAAGACCTATAAGGACTGGTCGCTCGACAAGGCTCTGGATGAAGTACGGAAAGCAATAGCCATTGACGAACTTCCGGTTTATGTCCAGTTGGAGGGTGACATCCAGTTTGCTAAGCAGGACTATCCGTCAGCGTTTGCCAGCTATGATAAAGTGAACAAGACTGTTCTGGTATCTCCGGCTACCTTTTTCAGCGCTGCCAAGACTAAAGAACTGATGCAGGCGCCTGCCGAAGAGGTATTGGCTCTGATGGACAGCTGTGTGACCCGCTTTACTCAGCCCTATACGGAGGAAGCCGCCCCTTACTTACTGGAGCGTGCACAAGCCCGTATGAATGCAGGCCAGGCGCGTAATGCCATGCTGGATTATGACGCCTATTATAATGCCGTGAACGGTAAGGTGAACGACATGTTCTACTATTACCGTGAGCAGGCTGCCTTGAAGGCTAAGCAGTATCAGCGTGCGCTTGATGATATGGCGAAGGCTATCGAGTTGAATCCGGAGGATTTGACTTACCGTGCCGAACTGGCAGTGGTGAATCTTCGCGTGGGACGCTACGAAGAGGCATTGAATGTGTTGAAGGTTGCCTTGGAGAAAGACCCCAAATATGCTGAGGGCTATCGTCTGATGGGCATTGCCCAGCTGCAGATGAAGAAGGACAAGGAAGCTTGTGCCAGCTTTGCCAAGGCAAAGGAATTGGGAGACCCCAATGTGGATGCCTTGATTGAGAAGCATTGCAAGTAAAAGGAGGAGATAGAATAAAGGCTCTGCTAAAGCAGAGCCTCTGGTTTTGGGGAACTCCCCAAGTTAAATGAGTTAAGTCTAGGTATAATAGGTTATGAGTGAAATTGCGTTATTCTATCTATAAAATGCGTGGATTTCCGGAATACTGCATATGCTTCGGTTTTTTTGTTTCAAAAAAGGAAAGTAGATTCGATTATTAATAAAAATAAACTTTGACAATTATGAAGAAAGTGATTTGCAGCCAAAAGGCACCGGGTGCCATAGGCCCTTATAGTCAGGCTGTTGAGGCCGGTGGAATGGTATTTGTATCAGGTCAGTTGCCCATTGACGCAACTACCGGAGTGATGGCTGAAGGTGCGGAGGCGCAGGCCCGTCAATCTTTGGAGAATATAAAGCATATCCTGGAAGAGGCAGGGTTAGGTATGGCGAATATTGTGAAGACTACCGTTTTCCTGGCAGACATGTCCTTGTTTGCTGATATGAATAAGGTATATGCCACCTATTTTGACGGTGCTTTTCCGGCACGTTCGGCTGTTGCTGTGAAGGCATTGCCCAAAGACGCCTTAGTAGAGATTGAGTGCATTGCGGTTCGCTAACAAGTCGGCCACAATGAAACTGCTGCCTCCCACGAAGATGAAGTCTTCCGGGAGGCTTTTTTCTTGTGCGGCCCGCACGGCGGTGGGTACGTCAGGATAGCAATGCCCTTCCAGACCTGCTGCTTCGGCAAGCTCCTGCAGTTTGTTTTCGGGCAATGCCCGCTTCACGCTGGCTTTGGTGAAGTAGTAGGTCGCTTCTCGGGGCAGCAAGGCCAGTACCCCCCGTATATCCTTGTCATTCACCATGCCTATGACGATGTGTAGCTGGCGGTAAGCCTGCTGTTTCAGTTGTTCTGTAATGTAGGTGATGCCTCCTACATTGTGCCCGGTGTCACAAATCAGGGTGGGCGATTCGTGCAGTTTTTGCCAGCGTCCCATCAAGCCCGTCAGTTCCGTTACATGGGCAAAGCCGCTACGCACCGCTTGTCCGTCCAGCCGGTAGCCGACTTCTTTCAGTAGCGGGAGGGAGGTAAGTACAGTCCGGGCATTTTTCTGTTGGTAGAGCCCTTTCAGTTCGTATTCTATTCCGGGATAGTCCTCACGGTCATTTTCCTCGGCAAAGTAGATGGGAGCGCCCGTTGTCTGTGCTTTTTCCAGAAACACCGGTTTCGTTTCGGGAGTGGTCTCGCCGATTACAACGGGGATATTGCTTTTAATGATTCCTGCCTTCTCTCCTGCGATTTTTGCCAGGGTACTCCCCAGGAATTGAGTATGGTCAAAACTGATGTTGGTGATGATGCATACATCCGGACGGATGATATTGGTACAGTCCAGGCGTCCGCCTAGTCCCACCTCGATTACGGCTACATCAACCTTCTCATCGGCAAAGTAGCGGAAGGCCATGGCAGTGGTCAGTTCAAAGAAGGAGGGATGGAGGGGCTCGAAGAAGCCACGTTCCTGCTCTACAAAACGGATGACGTACTCCTCGGGTATAGGCTGTCCGTTAATCCGGATGCGTTCCCGGAAGTCCACCAGATGGGGTGAGGTATATAGTCCGACCCTATATCCCGCCTCTTGCAGTATGGCAGCAAGTGTATGTGAGCAAGACCCCTTTCCATTGGTTCCGGCCACATGAATGCTCCTGAAGCTGCGGTGGGGATGTCCGAAGTGTGCGTCCAGAGTCAGTGTGTTTTCCAACCCTTCCTTGTATGCTGAGCCGCCCACTTGCTGAAACATGGGTGTACTGTTATATAAGTAAGTTAAAGTGTCCTGATAATCCATCTTTTATAATATTTAACGGAGAAGCAATCCTTTCTCCCTATTAATTTGTTATCTTTAAAAGCAACAAAGATAATGCAAACCGAAAGCAATCAAGCTTGCTTGAAATCGCTTGCAGGGTAGCTTGTCTTAAGTTTGTGCAAAGGTATTAACAATTTAAATCTAACGTGTATGGGAGCTAAAAAAAATTTTGTGATTGATACGAATGTGATTCTTCACGATTATAACTGTCTGAAAAATTTTCAAGAGAACGACATTTATCTTCCCATCGTAGTCCTTGAAGAATTGGACAAATTCAAGAAAGGCAATGAACAGATTAATTTCAATGCCCGTGAGTTTGTCCGTGAGCTTGATTTGATTACTGATGACAATCTGTTCACCAAAGGAGCGCCATTGGGAGAGGGTTTGGGCCGCCTGTTTGTGGTGGCAGGCATGGTGGACTCTCCTCGGGTACGTGATTCCTTTCCCGAACGCATTCCCGACCATCAGATTCTGTCGGTGGCGGACTGGCTTTCCACTCAAAAGCCCAAGATGAAAACCATCCTTGTTACGAAAGACGTGAATCTGCGCATGAAAGCGCGTTCCATCGGTCTGCTGTGTGAGGACTACATTAATGATAAGGTAATCAATGTGGATATATTCGAAAAGTCGAATGAAGTGTTCGAGGGCATTGAACCTGCGCTGATAGACCGCATTTATTCCTCCAAAGAGGGACTGGACATTAACGAGTTCGATTTTAAGGACATCATTCGTCCCAATGAATGCTTTGTGTTGAAGAGTGACCGCAGCAGTGTGCTTGCACGTTATAATCCCTTTACCCATTCGATTTGCCGGGTCAACAAGACTAAGAACTATGGGATTGAACCGCGCAATGCCGAGCAGAGTTTTGCTTTTGAGGTGCTGAACGACCCGAACATCAAGCTGGTTGCCCTGACCGGTAAGGCGGGAACCGGCAAGACCCTGCTGGCACTGGCCGCCGCATTGGGTAAACTTACCGACTACAAGCAGATTCTTTTGGCACGTCCCATCGTGGCCCTATCCAATAAAGACCTTGGATTCCTTCCCGGTGATGCCAATGAGAAAGTGGCTCCTTACATGCAACCTTTGTTCGATAATTTGAATGTAATCAAGCATCAGTTCGCTACCAATTCCTCTGAAGTGAAACGCTTGGAGGATATGCAAAAAAGTGAACAATTGGTTATCGAGGCATTAGCCTTTATTCGCGGGCGCAGCTTGAGCGAGACCTACTGTATTATTGATGAAGCCCAGAATCTGACCCCACATGAGATTAAGACTATCATCACTCGTGCTGGCGAAGGCACAAAAATGGTGTTTACCGGTGATATTCAGCAGATAGACCAACCCTATCTGGACAGTCAGTCCAACGGGCTTGTCTATATGATAGACCGTATGAGAGAACAGAATTTGTTTGCTCATGTTAATCTGGTGAAAGGAGAACGTAGCCAGTTGAGCGAATTGGCAAGTAACTTAATGTAGCGGATTCGTATTTTTCGAGATAAAACTATTTTTATCCCGCTTTCCGACTGTTAAAACGGGGGGGGAGGCGGGATGATTTTTTTGTGGACGATAAATATTGTTATAACATTTTTTTATCGATTTATTGTCTGTTTTGATTAAAATAGTGTATCTTTGCTGAATCTAAAACAAAACTGTCAAATGAAATGAAGCAAACATTTTTTCATCGGTATCTTTCCGCAAAAGTGCTTCCGATATGGACTATTCTATTGATTGATGTGTTTATTATCGTCATATCCTGCATATTGGCCTATGCTCTCCGATATGATTTCCGAAGTATCTTTTTGGAACCTTCTACCATTGACAAGACTGTTCTGTGGACGGTAGTTGTCAATCTTATTTTCTTTCGCGTTTTCCGCACGTATTCTAATGTATTGCGCTTTTCTTCCTTTGTGGATATTTTGCGCATTTTTGTGGCATTGACGGTTTCTTATGCGCTGTTGATGATAATGAGTGTCTTGACGGCAAGCTATTTGGAATTCCGCTTGGCTCCAATCAGTGTGCTGTTCATGTCCTATATCATCAATTTTGCCATGATGGCATGTTCTCGTGTAGTTGTCAAAACTGTTTTCGAGGCGCTGAATTTCGACGGTACTCACAGTGCCAACGTGTTTATTTACGGTGCCAAGGAAGCCGGGGTCAACATTGCCAAGGCATTGCGCGTCAATCTGCGCAACCATTATCGCCTGCGCGGATTCATTGCGGACGAACCTGAGCTTATCAATAAGGTGATGATGGGTGTCAAGGTGTTCCCCAACGATGATACGCTGATTGATGTGCTGAACGACCGTGATGTGCAGACCATCATCATTTCTCCTGCCAAGATGGAGGAACTGAAGAAGTCCGACATGGCTGACCGCCTGCTGGTGCACAACATCAAACTGATGACCGCACCCCCTTTGAGCGAGTGGAATGGCCAGGCGCTGAGCCCCACGCAGCTGAAGGAAATCCAGATTGAGGACTTGCTTCAGCGCAATCCCATTGAGATAGATATCCATAAGGTCGCCTCTCATCTGGAGGGCAAGCGTGTGATGATTACGGGTGCCGCCGGTTCCATCGGCAGCGAAATCATGCGTCAGGTAGCTTCGTTCAATCCCTATAAGCTTATTTTAGTAGACCAGGCCGAGACTCCTCTGCACGACATCCGTCTGGAACTTCAGGATTGTTGGCGCGACATCGATACTGAGACCATCATAGCCGACATCTCCAATGCTACGCGTATGGAGGACATTTTCAGGGAGTTCAAGCCCCAGTATATTTTCCATGCAGCCGCCTACAAGCATGTTCCGATGATGGAGGACAACGTTTCCGAGTCCATCCAGGTGAACGTATTCGGTACGCGCACCATGGCCGATCTTGCTGTGAAATACGGTGCCGAGAAGTTTGTGATGATTTCTACGGACAAGGCTGTCAACCCTACCAACGTGATGGGTTGTTCCAAACGTATCTGCGAGATTTATGTGCAGTCTCTTGCGAAGAAGTTGCAGAAGGAGGGAGGCCGTGCCACTCAGTTCATCACTACGCGTTTCGGTAATGTTCTGGGTTCCAACGGTTCTGTCATTCCCCGTTTCCGCGACCAGATTCAGCGTGGTGGTCCGGTGACGGTGACCCATCCTGAGATAATCCGTTACTTCATGACCATTCCCGAGGCTTGCCGTCTTGTTCTTGAGGCCGGCAGTATGGGCAACGGTGGTGAAATCTATATCTTTGACATGGGTAAGCCGGTGAAGATTGTAGACCTTGCCAAGCGTATGATCAGCCTTTCCGGTCGCACAGATGTGAAGATTGAGTTTACCGGTCTCCGCCACGGTGAAAAGCTTTATGAGGAACTCCTCAATGTGAAGGAGCTTACAAAACCCACCCATCATGAAAAGATAATGATTGCCACGGTACGTGAGTATGACTATGATGAGGTGAAGGAGCGTATCCAGAAGTTGATTGATGTAAGTTATACTTATGACCAGATGAAAATTGTTGCTGCTATGAAGGATATTGTTCCGGAGTTCGTGAGCAAGAATTCCTGCTTTGAGGTACTGGATAAGAAGGAATAGAAGATAAGGTATAGTATAAAATGAAAGGGTGATAACATCGTTGTAGTGTTATCACCCTTTCATTTTTATTGTCTTCTTGTCCCCCTTTTGCCTCATTCATGCGAAGAGAAGTACTTTAGGAACTGCGTACGTTCGAAGGTATTGACTCCCTTCGGGTCGTTTACGTTCAGAATACCTTTGAACTGGCCGATGGTTTCCATGCCTTTGCGGTCCATCCACGCGTTGAGGAAACGGACATACTCCTCGATGAGGGTTGCCGAATTCTGATAAAGCACACTGCATATCTCTACAGCCGAAGCACCTGCCAATATTGCTTTGACCACACCTTCGGGTGAGTGGATGCCACCGGAAGCTGCATAATCGAGCTTGTTTACGGCTGCCGAAGCGATGCCTATCCAGCGCAGGGCTTTGTACAAATCAGATTCATTGCTGAATACATTGCCTGATACTTGTATCATTTTCTCAATATTGATGTCCGGCTGATAGAAACGGTTGAACAGCACTACTGCAGCGGCGCCGTTGGCGTACAGCTGGTCTATCAGGGCTATTGGGTTGGTCAGGTTGTCGCCCAGTTTCATGATGACAGGTATCTTGACCGTCTTCTTGATGTGGCTCAGGATGTCGATGTGGCGCTGCTCGAAGGTTCCGTACGTATACTGTACATCCGTCTGCAGGGCAAGGATATTGATTTCCAGTGCATCTGCACCGGCCTCCTCTATTTTTGCGGCAAATTCCACCCAGTCAGCATTCTGATAGCAGTTGATGCTGGCTATGATGGGGATATTGCAAACCTTTTTGCTTTCCTTGATCAGGTTCAGATATTCACCCAGCTTATGTTCGCGGATATATCCTACAAGATAGTCACTGCCTTCGGGGTACATGTTCGGGTCTCCCATCCAGTCAGCCTCCATCATAATTTGCTCTTCAAAGAGTGATTTTAGCACAATGGCACCTGCGCCGGCTTCAGATAATTTTTGGTTCTTGGCGGCACTGTCTGTTAGTCCGGAGCTGCTGACAATAATGGGGTTTTTGAGTTTCAACCCTGCAAAAGTAGTTTCTAATGTTGCCATGATAATGATCTTTTATGGTTAATAGTTTCTTTCTCCAAAAATCTTGCTTCCTACGCGTATCAAGGTGCTTCCGGCTGCAATGGCCTCGTGGTAGTCGTGAGACATCCCCATGGACAGTTCCCGGAATGACTCTGCATCGGCAAGCCACTTGGCTTTCACTTCATTGAAGAAGCTGCTTAAAGAACAAAACTCTGTTCTGATTTGTTCGTCATTGTCCGTATTCGTGGCCATGCCCATCAATCCGCATATCCGGATATGCTTGAGCTTCCTCCACTCACCAGCCGCCAGCATTTCCCGACATTCGTCAAAGCTGAATCCAAACTTGGTTTCTTCCCGGGCAATGTGCAACTGCAGCAGGCAGTTGACGGTTTTTCCGGCTTTGGCAGCCTGCTTGTCCACTTCGGCCAACAGCTTGTAGGAGTCTATGCCGTGAATCAGCGCTACGTAAGGAACAATATATTTTATCTTGTTTGTTTGCAGATGCCCGATGAAATGCCATTCTATGTCTTTGGGCAGACTTTCGTATTTGGCGGTCATTTCCTGCACCTTGCTTTCTCCGAACACGCGCTGGCCGGCACGATACGCTTCTTCTATCGCCTCATTGGGGTGAAATTTGGAAACAGCCACCAACCGTACCTTTTCAGGCAGTTCGCTCAGTATTTGTTTTAAATTCTCTGCAATCATCGTCTTGGGGGGGGTAATGCGGCAATGTGCCAATGTGTATGTTAGCACATTGGCACATTGCGAGTTACACTTCCGGTTTGTCGTCGGGCTCTGCACTATACGGATATACATCCATCAAGGCAGTTTCAGCTACAGATGCTATCTGGTAGTCGGCCATTGTGCCCTTCATGCCCTCATCCAGTTTTTTCACTGCATCACGCAGGTCGGCTGCCTGCACCAATACCTGGGTAGAGGTTTTCTTTTCCGCACCGCTTTTCTCGTCCAGTGTGATGAATACCAGTTTGCATTTAAACCAGCGGTCGGCAGCTTCCTCCTCGCTGGGGAACAATTCGCTATAGTTGGCGCGTTTGATGTCCGATACGGTAAATTCTCCCGAAATGAACGGTGTCATCTCTTCGATGATACGTGCTTCCGCTTCCGTAAAGCTGAGGGCATCCACCAGATATGGTTCTGTTACCTTCTTATTCATTCCATTTTCCATTGTTTTCTCGTAACGGATCTTACATTCAAACCATGTATGCATTGCCATAATTTTCTGTTTTTAATTATTGATTTATTGTTAGTTAAGTTGCTTTATGCGTGCTTGCACCCGCAAAAAGCAACGCAAAGATATAAAAAGTCGAGCGCAGAAACAAGCATTAGCTTGATTATGCTGAGACATAGTTTTTTTCGCTGGGAGAGTTGGGGATGATACGTATGGGTATAAAATCTGTGTTTGTAACACTTGTTATATTTTAAGTCTTTGTGTTGCACCTTTTTTAAGATTTGTGGCTGTTGCCGAAGTATAAATTGGTATCTGTGGAAAGGAGAGTCGGATTTAAGAAGTAAATATCGTGTTTGCAGGAAGTTAATATCCTGCCGACACGATATTTGTTTTTTGTATCACACGTTGTTAATATCCTGCATGACATGATATTAATTTATGTTTCGTAAGTACAGATTTTCAGAGGTAGAGGCATAAAATTACTCAGAGCCGATGCCGGTACACAAAATTATTCCTTTTTCTCTCGGATATCAAAGACTTGTCTCTGTGCGGCTGTCACCGATGGTGTCTCTCAGATTATTCTTGACTTCGCCGTCGTTGGAGAGATGGTAAAGCGGGCTGTACACTGGGGTATAAAGTTCAGCTATGTATTGGCAGACAGTTGGTTTACGAATAAGGAGATTGTCCGGTTTATCCATAGCCGCCACGTCAGATGTCGTTGGCTCGGCATGATAAAGGTAGGTAAGAACGGCAAGACAAAACACTATGCCGAACACGGAGGCCTTACGTCCCATGTGCTTATAAAATTCGGCAAGAAGCTCAAGTTGCAGAAGTATAGCAGAAAGCTCAAATGCAACTACATCATGTTTGACCCACGTTCGGAGGTGTACCGGTATAAGAATCTTTCTTGTGCGAAGGACTCAGCATGGCAAATGGAACGGATTGCTTACAGCTGACACCGGAATGGATTTCTTCAAGGCGTGGAAAATATATTCCAGACGATGGGCTGAAATCAGCAAATTGAACTTGTGAAGCTTGAGTAAGATTATATATTGGGAATGGCGAGGTGTTTTTTAAACGTTCGTTTAATGAACGCAAAGATAAGCTGTATTTTTTGAACTAACAAAATGTCTAATAAAAATATTTCCAAAATAGTTTTTATCTTATTTCAATATATTGAATTACAATAGTATACGAATAATATTTTAAATATTAAAGTTCTGTTCCTTTTCAATTTTTAAGTCTTTGCTTCTTTTCTTGAAAACAGGCGTTCATTAAACGAACGTTTATTGGACACTTCTATGAGTCTAATATCTTCTTTAATAGCCTATTATCATTGCAAAAGTGTACAATACGGTTTGGGTGGGAAAATGTCTCGTTCAAACCGCGAAGCGCACCCGCAACTGAGCTAATTCATTCGAAAGAAAAATCCTAAGTGGCTGAACAACAGAAGTATTGGTTTGCGGCTCGCACCCGTGATAAGCAAGAATTCACAGTCCGGAAATCTTTAGACCGACTTAAATCGGAAGAGCATTTGGACCTTGACTATTACCTTCCTACGCGCTTTGTGGTTTCTCAATTGAAGTATCGTCGTAAACGTAGTGAAGTTCCGGTAATTCGTAATCTGGTATTTGTTCATTCCACCAAACAGACGGCCTGCGATATTTCCAACATTTATAATGTCCCTCTTTTTTATATGAAGGACCTTTCCACGCATTCCATGCTGGTGGTGCCGGATAAGCAGATGGAGGACTTTATGTTCGTGATGGACTTGAATCCTGACGGTGTCAGCCTTGATAGCGAAATGCTTACTGTCGGGCATAAAGTAAAGGTTATCAAAGGAGAACTTAGCGGCATTGAAGGTGAGGTTGCCATCGAAGCCAATAAAACATACGTTGTAATCCGCATCAAAGACCTTTTGACGGCAAGTGTCAAGGTTCCCAAATCCTATCTGAAAATCATAAAAGATTAATAATCATATTCAACTTGCTTATTATCAATTCATAGCAGCTTTACAAACTCTTCATCAGTAATAAAGCGTTACTTTATCTGCGATAAAGCAGTACTTTAATACTAATAAAGCAGTACTTTAACGCGTATAAAGCGGCACTTTAGTATCGATAAAAAAGTATAAAGCAGAAAGATTCTGTCTTTCAGAGCATTGCTGCTACCACATTGCAGCAACAGGCAAGTGATGAACAATTCCTGATTCACACAAATAATAGAAAACTTAATATAAAGATGAATTCTTTACTTTCCCGTGCTCTTGAGCTTCAACGTGTTGCTCATGAGTTGATGTATTTTGGCATGGACGGTACTCCCGTCTATTCCGATACGTTTTGTCGATTGAACAAGGAGGTGCTTGTTCAGTCCGATTCCCTTTTTCCCGTTCAAGGTTCCGATGTTGAAGAGGAGGCGAATTTGTGCCTGGCTCTTTTGATGGGGTATAATGCTACCATTTATGATGATGGAGATAAAGAGCAAAAGAAACAGGTTGTCTTGAATCGTGCTTGTCAGGTTTTGGACCGGCTTCCGGTTTCTTTGCTCAAAGTCCGCTTGCTGGCTTATACGTATGGCGAGGTTTATGAGGAGTCTTTGCTTCAGGAGGCTCATGCTATTGTAGACAGTTGGGCTAAGGAGACTATGACTGCGGAACAGGTAGAGGCTGTGAAGGAGTTGAGGAATATTGAGGAGAATCCGTATCCGTTTGAGGAAGTGGAATAGGATTTGGGTGTGATAAGGAAATCATAAAAAATAGATAACTTTTATTGATATGAAAGCATGTTTTATGGGATTGGGTTATATTGGCCTGCCTACTGCGATTATTGCTGCTAAACACGGAATTCAGATTATCGGGGTTGATATTAATCCCAAAGTTGTAGAAATGACTAATCAGGGTGAGTTGCATATCATTGAGCCAGGTATGCAGGAGCTTCTTCAAGAAGTCGTTACTACCGGTCAGTTGAAGGCTTCTACAACTCCGGAAGTGAGTGATGCCTATTTTATGGTGGTGCCTACTCCTTTTAAGGGAAATCATGAGCCTGATATTTCTTACGTGGAAGCTGCTACCCGTGCCGTAATACCTTTGTTGAAAGAGGGAGATTTGTATGTCATAGAATCTACATCACCGGTAGGTACTACTGATAAAATGTGTGATTTGATATTTGGATTACGTCCGGAATTGAGAGATAAAATTTATATTGCTTATTGTCCGGAGCGTGTTCTTCCAGGGAACGTCATTTATGAGTTAGTTCATAATGATCGAGTTATTGGAGGTCTGAATGAAGCCTCTACAGATAAGGCCATTGAGTTTTATAGTAAGTTTGTACAAGGAACGCTCCATCGCACTAATTGTAAAACGGCAGAAATGTGTAAACTGACAGAAAACTCCTCCCGTGATGTACAGATAGCTTTTGCCAATGAACTCTCTCTGATTTGTGATAAAGCAGGAATCAATGTCTGGGAATTGATAAACTTGGCGAACAAGCATCCCCGTGTGAATATTCTTCAACCAGGTTGTGGCGTTGGAGGACACTGTATAGCGGTTGATCCTTATTTCATTACGGCAGAATTTCCTATGGAATCTAAAATCATATCTACCGCTCGCGAAATCAATAACTATAAAGCATTCTGGTGTGCAGAGAAAGTGCAGAATGCCATGTTGAAGTTTGAATTGGAATATCATCGTAAACCTATCATTGCCATGATGGGACTGGCCTTTAAACCCGATATTGATGATTTGCGTGAAGCTCCTGCCAAGTATATTACTACCAAAGTGATGCAAAGCTGTAATAATGCGGATATATTAGTCGTGGAACCTAATGTGCAGGAACACAATGTGTTTAAACTTACAGACTATAAAGAAGCCTATGAGAAGGCTGATATCGTTGTTTTTCTGGTTGCTCATTCTGTATTTAAATCCTTGCCACATAATGACCGGAAAGTAATTCTTGACTTTTGCGGAATCTATAAGAAATAATTAATCCCCTATAGTATGAAGAAAATTATGCTGGTTTTCGGGACTCGCCCCGAAGCCATAAAGATGGCTCCCCTGGTGAAAGAATTTCAGAAATATCCGGAGGAGTTCAAGACAATCGTATGCGTTACCGGTCAACATCGCGAAATGCTTGATCAAGTGTTACATATATTTGATATTACTCCTGACTATGATTTGAATATTATGAAACAAGGGCAGGATTTATATGATGTGACAGCCCGTGTTTTGACGGGGATGCGGGATGTCTTGAAAGAGGCACAGCCGGATGTTGTTTTGGTTCATGGTGATACAACCACTTCTACGGCTTCGGCATTGGCTGCTTTTTATCAGCAGATTCCGGTGGGGCATGTAGAGGCGGGACTTCGTACTCATAATATTTATAGTCCTTGGCCAGAGGAGATGAATCGGCTGATAACAGGACGCATTGCTACTTATCATTTTTCTCCCACACCGTTAAGCCGACAGAATCTGTTGGATGAAGGGGTAAAGGAATCTTCTATTATTGTGACCGGAAATACGGTAATAGATGCACTCTACATGGTTGTAGATAAGATAAAGAGCGATAAGAAACTTGATGAAGAATTGGAAGGTGTTTTGAGAACTTCCGGTTATGACATTAACCGTTTGCAGGATGGAAAGAGATTAGTTTTGATAACAGGTCATCGTCGTGAAAATTTCGGTGACGGATTCATGTCTATGTGTAAGGCTATTCAGGCTCTTACAAAACGATATCCCGATGTTGACTTTGTTTATCCGATGCATTTGAATCCCAATGTTCGCAAACCCATTCATGAAGTATTTGGTGAGGATTTATCCAATCTAGGAAATATGTTTTTTATAGAGCCTTTGGAGTATCTCTCTTTTGTTTATCTGATGGAGAAATCTACTATTGTTCTGACAGACAGTGGTGGTATTCAGGAAGAAGCTCCCGGGCTTGGCAAGCCGGTACTTGTGATGCGTGATACGACGGAACGTCCGGAGGCATTGGAAGCTGGTACGGTAAAATTGGTAGGAACAAATTATGATAAGATTGTAAATGAGGTCTCTGCTTTGCTGGATGATGAGGCGCATTATGAGGAAATGAGTAAGGCGGTGAATCCTTATGGGGACGGAAAGGCTTGCGGAAGAATAACTTCTTTTTTATAATTTTTGTATGAGGCTTTTAATCGCTGATACGATATTCCCAAAGGGACATTGTTGCTTGAATAAACATTTATTGGAAATATTACTTCGAAATGAGAAAATAGCAGAAGTAAAACTCATAGATTATCAAGATTATTATGCGAACCATTCCAATAAAGTGACAAGTTATAATGTCTCTTTCCTTTTTAAAAGTAAAAATGCCTATCTAAATTATATTTGTCAATTCTTAAACTCGATATTAATAGTATTTCTGTGTTTAAGAATACGCTATGATAAGGTGTTTTTTTTTACGTTTGATACACTGTCTTTTACTCTTTTACGTTTAGTTATTTGTAAACCCATATATTTGTTCCATCATAATAATACAGATCATTTACTGAATAAATATAAGCGCAAGATTTTCAAAACGTATATGAATAAAGTAAACCATGTAGTATTTGCGGATTTTATAAAAGACTATTTAGTAAGTATTGGTGTAAGCGCAAACCGGATTTTTGTAATATCACATCCATTGCCAGATCTTTCTTTTACATCAAAAATGCAAAATACTAATGGACTAAATATGTATATAGCATTAGGACATGCAAATGATGAAAATATCATTCATGATTTGATAGAGTATGAGAAGCAAAAACATTGTTTAGAAAGAAACAATATTCATCTTGTTTTGAGAACGCAGAACTCATTTAATGAGTTACCATTATCTATAAATATAGTGACAGGTTTTTTGGCAGAAGAGCATTATATAGATTATTATAGAAAGGCGAAAGGGGTTTTAATCCTTTATCCAGATTATTTTAAATATCGATTTTCTGGTGTTTTGTTGGATGCTTTGGTTGCGAAGAAAAAAGTTATAGGGAGAAATATTCCTATTGTAAGGTATTATGCACAAAGATATCCTTCTTGTTGTTCCTTTTTTGAAGGGGTTGATGATTTAATGAAGAAAATACTTTTAGATAATATAGCTCTAAATGTAAATGAAGAAGTCTATACTTCTTTTTTGAGTGCACATTCAGATCAAGTAATAACATCTCAATTGAATGAAATTTTGTTATAAAAATGGAATATTGGATTGGCGTATTGTAGTATTAGTGTTTTTGCTATACTTGCTACATGCACTAACGGTAAAAATATTAGTTGTTGCTTCTATTATAGCTATTTGTGAAAGCGGTATATTATTATTTTTAGCATTGAAACGCAGACTTGATTTATATCTTTATACATTAGTTATCATATTGGCAACCACGTTTGAGTTTCCAATGTTTGTAGATGAATCATTGAAGTTCGTTCCATCAATAATAATGCTTCCTTTAATAAGTGGTTATTTTTTCTTATTATTATCTCTATGGCCTTTGCCTAAAATGTTAGGTAATGGTTCTATTTGGAAAACTATTTCTAAAAAATTTCCTTTTTTATTTAGTTTTGTATCTATAACGCTGGTTTTAGGAATTGTAATGGGAGTATTGTCCTTGTTTACAGATAGTACATCAAAAACATTTCATTTTTCCTTTTTTGTAAAAGATTTAATGATTCTTGGGGTATTTAATGTGTATGCATTATATTTCATGTATTCATCTTTGATTTATCCTCAATTTAAGCAGAAACTGGAATTAATAATATTTTCAGTATTAGTGGCTATGGTATTGGCAGCTTTATTTGTTTCATTAGTTGGAGCTAAGGGATTTTATGGTACAAATGAAATAATGTTAATGCCTTTGTCTTTTTTCTTTTCTACTACTATAGTCTTTTTTCTTTTTTATAAGAAATATAGTAATAATCATTTTGTATTGCTAATATTTTTGTCATGTATTACTTTTTTTATGCAATTTGCTTACTCTAATGCTTTAGGTGGTAAATCTTGGTTAGTTTTTTTTCTGATATTAATGACTTGCTTAATATTTTGGTATAAAAGAGCCAAGTTAAAATTGATATTAGGAAGTATAGTTGTATTTTTATTGTTTCCTTTTTTATTGAATATTGTTGAGAAGAAAACTGATGGAGACTCTTTATCTTCATCTAAATTGGTTCAGGCTTTGTCTTTAGTTTCTGTTGTTGATGTTGATTGGTATACCAATTTGCCCCTTTCGCCTAAAATACGTATTGAGGAATTGCTGAATACTAATTTAGAATTTGTGAAGCATCCTTCGTTTGCATTATTTGGAAAAGGATTTGGAGGAGGGCATCAAGACTATCGTTATGCATATGGTGGTTATAATCCTGCGGCTTTTTCTTTAGAAGAATACAATAATGAATATTTTATTAGAATGCATGAATCAGTGAATACTATTTTTCTAAAATTTGGTTTGTTGGGGCTAGTCTTGAGTGGAACCTTATTATTCCGGCATTGCCTTGTTTGTAATAAATCACCGTGGCTTGTTCTTGGCTGTTTATGGTTTGTCTTTTTCTGGGGGTATTCTTCTTCATTGATGTCTATAGGATTATCATCGTTGTTTATAGGGATAGAAGATGTTAGAGATAAATAGCTAAAAAGAGTATTTTATGAACTGCAATAAGAATCTTTTATGGAATTATATCGGTTATGGAAGCTCTTTGTCTATAAATATATTTTTATTACCTATTATCTTGCAGTATTTAAGTGGGGAAGAGCTTGGATTATGGTATGTTTTTATGAGTGTTGGAACTTTTGTAACAATGGTTGATTTTGGTTTCTCTCCTCAAATTGCTCGTTTTGTTACTTATGCATATGCAGGCGCTGATTCTCTTAAGAAAAGCGGAATTGTATCAGCAGTCCATACCGAAATGAATGCTGAACTATTATTGAAATTATTGATAGCATCTCGTAGGTTGTATTTATTTCTATCTTTATTTGTTTTTATTTTATTAATAACTGTAGGCTCTTATTATGTTACTGTAATTAGTAAGACTTTGCCTTATAGGCAGGTGTTATGTTCTTGGATTATTTTTTCTATAGCGTCATTCATAAATATATTGTATGGTTATTATCACGCTTTTTTTCGAGGGATAGGTGATTTTATTAGTATTAATAAAGCAATGCTGCTTTCTAAATGTACGCAAATTATTTTTGCTTATATAGGTTTGTATTTGGGATATGGACTTTTTGCAGTAGCTTTTTCTTTTTTTCTTTCAGGCGTATGCTTACGTATATATTTAGGAATTGCATTAAGTAAATTTGAAAAGGAAAGTTTTGGAACGCAGCAAAAAAATGTATTTGACGTTGGAATTTTGGATGTTATCTGGCATAATTCTTGGAGAGAGGGTATTGTAATGATCTCACGTTATCTTATTATCCAGTCTAATACAATTTTATGTTCTTTATATATTGATTTATCTGAAACGGCTGCTTATGCACTAGCAATACAAATTTTGACTATAATTTCATCAGTTTCATTGATTTATTTTACTACTAATTTACCAAAATTGAATGCAGCGCAAGTTACGAGAGATGTAAAATTGAGAAATAGACTCTTGTTTAAAACATGGTTTATATATGTTGTCAGTTATATAATGATGTTATTATTACTTTTTATTATAGGAATCCCTATAATTGAGTATATAAAGCCTAATGTAATGTTGGGAAATTCATTGTTGTTGTTTGTTTCTTTATATGTATTTTTGGAATCTAATCAATCTTTGTTTGTTTCATATATTTCTACTTCTAATAAACTTCCATATGTTTTTCCTTACTTGATTTCTGCAATAAGTGGGGTAGGATTAGCTATAGTACTATTGGAATATACAGATTGGGGAATATGGGGAATTCTTATTGCTCATTTTGTAGTGCAGTTATGTTATAATAATTGGAAATGGCCTTGTTATGCAATAAAAGAATCTAACATAAAGATTTCAAATGCTTGTGAATTGTTATATTGATTGTTTTAAATAGTTTTAAGAGATGAAAAGTAAAGTAATATTAACAATGATATATGATATCAAGTTATTTCCACCAGTGATATCTATATGTAACATATTGTCGGAATTAAATTATGAAATAGTATATATCGGTGGTTGTTCGAATGTGGCCATTGAAAGGGCATTGATAGAAAAAAATCATGTAAAATTCTATAAGACACCATTGTATGGTGGAAATGGAATGCAACGAATAATTCAACAGTGGAAATATCGAAAGCAAGTATTGAAAGTATTGAAAACTGAGTATAGCTCCAAAAATACATTTTTGTGGTTGTTACATTCTGAAACAGTCAGTCTATTTTCTGGTGTATTAGAACGTTATAATACGATATCTCATTTGTTTGAATTTAAGAATCCATCACAAAAATGGGCATACAAACTATTAAATCCTTTTTCTTCTTTTGAGGATAATTTAAAGAAGTCGAAGAAAATTATTTGCTGTGAGTATAATAGGGCTCATATCACTAAGGCTATTTATAACTTAGAAAAATTACCTTATATATTGCCCAATAAACCTTATAATAAACAATCGGAGGAATCGGTAGTATTGCCTCTTTCTATACAGGAAATAGTAGCAAAATACAAGAACAAGAAAATTATATTGTATCAAGGTATTTTTATTGCTGAAAGAAAAGTTGATGATTTTATAGAGGCTGTAAATTTATTGCCAAATGATTATGTCTTGTTTCTTATGGGGGGAGGAACTTCTTTATATGATGAGTTAAAAAATAAATATCAAAGTGATAGAATAGTTTTTTTGCCATTTTTAGCCCCTCCTTTGCATTTAGAAATAACCAAATTGGCACATATAGGAATACTTGTGTATATAGTAAATGGAGTTCCTATTAATCATGCAATTAATGTATTGTATTGTGCTCCGAATAAGCTTTATGAATATTCTAAATTTGGAATTCCAATGGTTGCCAATGATTTACCAGCATTGAATATGGCTTTTTATCAAAACAAAGCAGGGGTTTGTTTGCGGTCATTATCTGCAAAAGAAATTAGTGAAGCAATACTTAAAATTGATTCTGATTATGAGGGATATTCTCAATCATCTTATCAATTATATAATAGTATTGATATGGTTGATCTTGTAAATAGTATCGTAAGTGATGAAGGTTGAACTTTGGGGAACATATCCTCCTCCAATTGGTGGAGTTTCCATTCATATATATAGATTGATTCATAATTTGCATAAATTGGATTCTTCTATAATATTGCGTAATTTTGGGAAACATGTACCTGATATTTCCTATGTAAAACGCGTGTCTTATCCTTGGATGGAGTTTCTTCTTTTACCTTTTAGAAAGAAGAAAGTGATTCATTTACATTCCAATAATCTTTCTGCATTTGCTTTATTTCTTCTGTTAGGAGGAAGACATAAGGTTGGCGTTACATTACATAATCAGAATCTGATAAGGGAAACCTCTTATATTAAAAGAAAAATTATTCAGCTTTTTCTTCAAAATGCGGCTTTTGTTATTTTAAATGATGATAATTATTCAGTAAAGTTATGTTCGTACTTTCGATGTTCAAATGATAAATTCCATATACTTCCTGCTTTTTTGCCTCCGACCCAATCCGAATATTTAGGATTAAGTAATGAAATACTACTTTTTAGGAAGCAACATTCTTTTTTATTTTCAGCAAATGCTTATAAGCTACGTTATGAAAATGGCATTGATATATATGGTTTTGATTTATTGATACAGTTAGTGAAATCTTTGAAAGAGAAAGGTATTAATGTAGGGCTTGTTTTTTGTTTACCAATGATTGGAGATATGGAATATTATCAGAGATGCCTTTCTTTGATAAAAGAAATGAATATTGACGATAATATTTTAGTTGTACAAAAAGAAATGCCTAATGGATTTGAGGTTTGGAAATTATCTGATTTGTTTATCAGACCTACATATACTGATATAGAAGGCATTTCTGTAAAGGAAGCTCTGTATTGTGGTACTCCTGCTATAGCAAGTGATGTTTGCAAAAGGCCTAGTGAAGCTATTTTATTTAAAAATAGGAATTACGAAGATTTGGAGGAAAAAGTTTTAGCTTTCTATAAGAATCATAATCAATCTCAAATTAGAAATGCCTCTTTTGTAGATAGTACGGTTTCACAATTATGGGATATATACAAATCTGTATAATAATATTATTGATTTTGCATTAAAATAGATTCTGTTGAGTATTAGAAGGTGTTATAAAGGAAATTAATCATGAAGCAAATAATTCAAGATATGAAATTAGGGAGGACTGTACTTGAAGAAGTTCCGGTTCCTCAGGTAAAATCAGGTTATGTCTTGGTTAAAACATCTTGTTCTTTAGTGTCTTTAGGGACAGAACGTATGCTTGTCGAGTTTGGAAAGGCAAATTTGATAGACAAGGCCCGTCAACAACCAGATAAAGTAAAGCAAGTACTTGATAAGATAAAGACAGATGGTTTACAACCTACATTGGAGGCTGTTTTTAATAAATTGGGACAACCATTGCCTTTAGGGTATTGTAACTCTGGTATAGTGGTTGCTGTAGGAAATGGAGTTACAGAATTTAAGGTGGGTGATTGTGTGGCATCTAATGGACAACATGCCGAGTATGTTTGTGTACCTAAAAACTTGGTAGCTAAAATACCGGAAAATGTTTCGGATGAAGAAGCTGCTTTTACTGTAATTGGGTCTATAGGTTTGCAGGGTATTCGTTTGTTGAATCCGCAACTGGGAGAAACCGTTGTTGTAATCGGGTTAGGGTTGATTGGACTGATAACGGCGCAGCTATTGAAGGCGAACGGATGTAAAGTTATAGGAGTTGACTTTGATGAAGAAAAGGTGGAATTAGCCCGTACTAAAGGAGTGATAGGGGTAAATCCTGCTAAAGGAACAGATTCTGTAAAATATGTGCTTGAAGAAACATATTCACATGGAGCTGATGCTGTATTGATTACTGCTTCTGCTAAAACAGATGAAGTGATTCACCAAGCGGCTGAGATGTCAAGGAAAAGAGGCCGTATCGTGCTTGTAGGTGTAATAGGATTGGATATTCGTAGGGATGATTTTTATAAAAAGGAGTTATCATTCCAGGTTTCTTGTTCCTATGGTCCGGGACGTTATGATGAAGATTACGAAAATAAAGGAATAGATTATCCGTTACCTTTTGTACGCTGGACAGAAAAAAGAAATTTCGAGACTGTTTTGCAGGCAATATCCATGGGAAATATTGATGTGAAATCATTGATTACTGAAGAAGTGGATTTGAAGGATTATGAAAAGATATATGGGGACATGCGTAAACATGGTTCTATCGCTTCTATCTTGAAATATCCCGTTGATGCAAAACGAAATACGATAGTTGAGGTTGCTTCTGCTGACTTTTCAGCAACAAAAGGACAAATAGGCATTATTGGCGCCGGAAACTTTACATCGGCAACGATGCTGCCTGCTTTGACGAAAGCAGGAGCGCATATTCGGTATATTGCGAGTGCGCAAGGTTTGTCTGCTAAAGTTTTGGCTCAAAAGGCCGGTGCCATGAAAGCAACTTCTGATTACAAGGAAATCTTGAAAGATGAGGCTGTGGATTTGGTAATGATTACAACCCGTCATAATCTTCATGCTTCAATGGTGCTGGATGTATTACGAGCAAAGAAACATGTATTTGTGGAGAAGCCGTTGTGCTTGAATCAAATGGAATTGAATGAGATTACTGAAACTTATCGGGAAGCACAAAAGAATGGAGTAACATTGACTGTGGGGTATAACCGACGTTTTTCTCCTTTCGCGGTGAAAATGAAACAGCTTTCCGGAAGCGGAGTGAAAAATATTGTGGCAACTATGAATGCCGGATTTATACCGTCTGAAGTATGGGTGCATGATTTGAAAGTGGGAGGAGGACGTATTATTGGTGAGGCTTGCCATTTTATTGATTTATGCTCATTTTTCGCAGACAGTAAGGTTGTTGCCGTATGTATGAATGCAATGGGGGAAAACCCTGAAGAGAATACGGATAATGCGAGTATTTTGCTAAGATATGAGAATGGGGCGAATGCCGTGATAAACTATTTTGCTAATGGTAGCAAGTCTTATTCGAAAGAGAGAATAGAAATCTATACACAAGAAAAGACGCTGGTTCTTGACAATTGGAGAGAACTGAAAGGGTATGGTTGCAAAGGATTCTCTAAAATGAAAAAAGGCATGGATAAAGGACATACTACCCAATTTGCTTTATTGAATGATAGAATACAAAACGGAGGAGAAGCTTTAATTCCATTTGACTCTATTGTAAATACAGCCAAGGCATCGTTTGCTTGTATCGATAGCTTGAAGCAGAACAAGTGGATTGAGATTGAATAATTCTGTGTTCCTTATGAATAAACTTCTTCTTTATTTTCAGTTATTTCATAACATGGGAATAAAGTACTTTTTGTTTCGTATCCAGTATGAAATACGCCGTAAAGGGGGAATGTTGAAAAGAGCATACCCTATTTCTTGGGAGGATAAAGAATATTTGTCATTGACGGATTGGAGAAAGCACGCAAAACCCTTTTTCTTTTCAAGTAGAAAGAGCGTGAAATTGACCCATACTGATAGTAGGGTACTTTCAGAGAGAGTCAATAGAATGAAGCGCGGTGAATATTGCTTCTTTTCTGCCGTTTGGTACAACCTTGGAACGGATTATGACTGGCTGACAAACCCTGATACGAACTATAAATATAACGCGAATGTACACTGGACGACAGTAGAGGATATTGTGCCTGAAGCAGGGGATATAAAGTATGTATGGGAAAAGTCCCGTTTTTCTTTTCTCTATGACATTATCCGCTATGATCAAAAGTCTGGTGAAAATCATGCGTCTTTTGTATTCTCTCAAATAGAGGACTGGATTCATAAAAACCCACTTAATTGTGGACTTAATTATAAATGTAGTCAGGAAATATCTTTGCGTGTATTGAATTGGTTATTCGCACTTTATTATTATAAAGATTCGGTTGAATTGACGGAAGATATTTTTAAGCTAATCATTCAGTCTGTTTATTGGCAAATGAAGCATGTACGTGCAAATATAAATTTTTCCCGGATTGCAGTGCGTAATAATCATGCAATAACGGAAACGTTGGCGTTGTATCTGATAGGTCTGTTATTTCCTCAATTTCCAGAATCTGGAGAGTGGAAAAAGAAAGGGAAAAAATGGTTTGAGCAGGAGATAAAATACCAGGTGGCAGAAGATGGTACTTATCTGCAATTCAGTATGAATTATCATCGGGTAGTGGTTCAGCTTTTGACATGGGCCATTACTCTGGCAGACAGAAATGGGGAGCGGTTTTGTGATGAAGTATATAAACGTGCTTATCAGTCTGTGAATTTTTTGTATCAGTGCCAGGATGATTCGACCGGTCGGTTACCCAATTATGGCTCAAATGATGGAGCTTTGTTTTTTAAACTTAATGATTGCGATTATCGTGATTATCGTCCTCAACTCGATGCGTTACATTATTTGCTTACTTCTGAACATTTGTATGACCGGCAGTATGAGGATAGAGAATGGTATTTGTGCGAGTGGAAAGCAAACCGACAGATGTATCCACCAATAAAAAAACAGTTTGGTTGCATTTCTTTTGATAAGGGAGGATATTATTGTATTCGTGAAAAGGATACTTTTTCTTTTATCAGATGTGGAAGACATAAGGACCGACCTGCGCATGCGGATAATCTGCATTTGGATATTTGGTATCAGGGAGAGAATTGTTTGTTTGATGGGGGTAGTTATAAATACAATACAACAGAGAAGTTACTTCGATATTTTATGGGTACGGAATCTCATAATACAATAATGCTTGAAGGACATGACCAAATGTTGAAAGGAGATCGATTTATTTGGTATAATTGGTCGCAAGCAGAGTGGAGTTCGTTGAAAGAAACAGAGGATGTTTATATATTTGAAGGAAAAGTTTCTTGTTTTACTTATCTGAATAAGGAAATAAAACATTATAGAAAGATTGTAAAATGGAAAAACACATGTAAGTGGGAGATAGAAGATTGTATAGATGGTAACCCCAAAAATATGAATATGCGTCAATTATGGCATACAAATAAGGATAATCTTAGTTTGGAATCAAACGGTGAAACTATTGATACAGAACAATTATGTTCTAATTATTATGGTCAAACGACTAAATGTAGGCAAATCGAATTTCAGACTAAAAATAGCTCGATAAAAACAATCCTTCAATTTATATAAGATGAGAGTACTTTATTTCCATCAACATTTTACCATTCCCACCCAAGCGGGGGGGACACGTTCTTATGAATTGGCAAAACATCTGGTTGCCAGAGGTCATTCTGTTTGCGTGGTTTGTGGTGAAACGGCCAAGCTGGATTTGCCGAACACAACGATGAAAAATGTTCATAGAGGAATGGTCGATGGTATAGATGTGATTCAGATAGCTTTGCCTTACTCTAATAAGGATGGCATCGCCAAAAGGGCATGGACTTTCGTGAAGTTTGGATGGAAGGGTATTCAAATAGCATTGAAAGAAGATTATGATTTGTTGTTTGCGACTTCTACTCCTTTGACAGCCGGTATTCCAGGCATAGTAATGAAGTTGTTCCGGAAGAAAAAATTTATTTTTGAAGTTCGTGACTTGTGGCCTGAATTACCTAAGGCCTTAGGTATGAAGAATCCTTTTTTATTGTGGGGGATGAATATTTTGGAGTGGTTGAGTTATCATTGCGCGGATGCTTGTGTTGGTCTTTCTCCTGGAATTTGTGAAGGAATTAAAAGAAGGAGCCAGTCGGGCAAGCGTATTTCGATGATTCCGAACGGGTGTGATTTGGAGATATTCAAGCCATCTTCACGTGATAATCTTTCGTTGGAGGGCATTTCCAAAACAGATAAAGTGGCGGTTTTTACTGGTGCACATGGAATTGCTAATGGTTTGGACGCAGTGTTGGATGCTGCTGCAGTGCTGAAGGCAAAGCAACGGACGGATATTGTGTTGGCATTTATAGGAGACGGTAAAATGAAACCGCATTTGATGGAACGAGCTCGAAAAGAGCAATTGGATAATTGTCGTTTTTATAATCCGATGCCTAAGAAGGAACTAAATAAAGTTGTTGCATCAGCAGATTTGGGTTTGATGGTATTAGCTGATGTTCCGGCTTTTTACTATGGAACTTCACCTAATAAGTTTTTTGATTATATATCTTCAGGATTGGCTGTCTTAAACAATTATCCAGGTTGGCTTGCTGATATGATTCAAGAAAATAAGTTAGGGATTGTTGTTCCTTCTAAAGATGCAAATGCTTTTGCCGAAGGCTTGATTTCTTTATTGGACGATGATACATACAGAGCAGAGTGTGGGCAAAGAGCTCGGGCATTTGCAGAAGCTAATTTCTCAAGGAAATTGTTAGCGGATAAATTTGTTTCTTTTTTAGAGGAAGTGATTTCTTTTGTATAAAAATCATTGTTGATAACCAATAATATAGCAAAAGGTTAAATAATCAATGTTTTGCCGGTATTTATATTGACTATTTATAGTCTATTGTTATATTTGCAAAATCAATTATTTAACAAAATCTAATTGGTATTAGAAAGGGAAGATATATAATGTGTTGTGTTGAAGTCATTAAAGATAATATTGTTGCTATTCAAACGGAATCGGCAATGAATAAAAAGGCTATGGATAAGGCTATTGATACTTATTTGGATATAATTTTAGATATTCAGAAAAACATACGTAGTTTGAATAAATCTATAGCTGAACTTTATGATTTGATTCATGATAATTTCTCTCAATTAACAAAAGAAGACTATTCTCAGATAGCTGATATGTATAAAAAGCTAATTCGGAATCTGATTGGATTATATACAACTTATCGAACATCCCATTTTTATTCCGGTATAAAAACCGATTTGAAGAATTTTAAAAATGGCATTGATGATTTGCAGGAGATAGGGAATGATATTAGAATATTTATTGTTTCACTTCCTCAAAATAATGATTATAGGAATTTGGTTGGTTTAATCAATAGCTTATAATTGTTGTGCTTGTTTTTTATTCCATTCAGGCATTTCGAAATGCCCTAACAAAGCTTTGTTCTAAGCCCAAAGAAGGTTATGGCAGTGTTGTGAAAGATATATGTAACTCATTTAAGGATAAATCTATAGAGGAAATTCGCATAAATCGGGACATGGTGCTTAATGAAGGTAAACGTCCTATTTTCCGCCTTGACGCTGATTTAATATAAATATACCTTTGTGGCAAACTTGAAATTTACAGTTAT